>DALTVZ010000176.1 GCA_029987315.1 Methanocorpusculum sp. | reverse complement strand
GAGCATTCCCTCGCCTTGTTTAAGAAGAGAGCATGTATCGATACAGACCCGATCCCCTAATGTAAGCGTGGATATCCGTGTGATAACAGCTGTCTCCAACTCAACTATTGGATATTCAGTATTTTTTATTCCGGAAAATGCTGAGAGATCAGCAGGAGAGTCTGGAGCAACAACGATCCCGTCACATCCCACCTCCATGGTTTGGAAAGCAAGACGGGCCTCTTCGGGGGTTTTCACACATATGTATACCCGTGTCTTAGAGGTCTGGAACCTGGAAATAAGATTTTCGAGCGGGATAACCTTCCAGTTTTCGGGGGAGATGATAAGGTATGGAACGGTATTCTTCATGCTGTACGCCTCCTCCATCTCCTCAGCACCAGTTAGATTCAGGAGAACGCCAATCTGTTGACCGGAATACATGAGGTTTTTGCCATCGGCTAGTATTGCAGTATATCTGCCGAGATGAGAGAGAGCCTCATCTTCAGGTCTTAGGATGATGTGGGTATACCCTGCTTCCAGAGCTGATGCAACGACAGCTTTTCGTTCATCATAGGTCTGCAGGTGATCGGCACGGATCAGGATCGGAGGTAGTTGGATCGTCATTGTTTTTCACCGAGAGAGATGTTTTGCGGCTTCTTCCACGGATGCATCATGTAAAACGATATCTGAGACGGCCGAGGTGATACCGATTATATCGGCATGCTGGAAGATGTTTCTTCCGATAGAAACGCCTTTTCCTCCCCCATCGAGGGAGTCGCGAACCATCTGAAGCATCTCCATATCAGATCCCATCTTCGGACCGCCGGCGATGACGACCGGGATCTGAGCACCACGGACCACTTCGTGGAATGTATCGATGTCTCCTGTGTAACTGGTCTTTACGATGTCAGCTCCAAGTTCTGCTGCAACGCGGGCACAGGTTTTGAGTGCATCCACATCGAAGGGATCCTTGATGTTTTTACCACGAGGGTAGACCATCGCAAGAAGCGGCATTCCCCACTGTTGGCATTTGCGGGAGATCTCGCCGGCATTACAGATCATCTCGGGTTCTGTATCTGCTCCAAGATTGATGTGGATGGATACGGCGTCAGCTCCAAGAGTTATGGCTTCTTCAACGGTCGTGACGATCACCTTCGAGTTAGGGTCGGTACCAAGACCCGTCCCTGCAGAAAGATGAACGATAAGACCAATGTCTTTTCCAGAGGTCCTGTGACCATAAGGAACCATACCTTTGTGCATAAGAACGGCAGTGGCACCGCCGATCGCAATTTTATTTATTGTGTCACGCATGTCGACGAGTCCAGGGATCGGACCCATGGAAATGCCGTGGTCCAACGGCACGATGACGACACGACCGGAGTTTCGGTCAATGATTCGTTCCATACGGATATTTTTTCCAAACATGTGTGCTAATGATTAGCACGGTGAGGACATTAATCTTATGGCAAAAACAGATTTTGAGACAAAATAGATGAATGTATTCTTATATTGAGTGTATTTACATACAAATATTCACATGTCGATTTCTTTTTTATTTTAGATCCCGATTTTGACCAAAAAATCAGAATGATCAGCGTTATGAATGAAGATGATGAGAGGAGTTATTTTTCTCCTCTTCCAAGTTCTCGATGAGCTTTGCCTAGGTGCTGGGCTCCAAGTGCACCAAGAAGGGACAACTCTCCTGCCAAAACACCAGTTGCCACGATCTCAGAAAATGCTTTTGCATTGTCTCCCGGATTTTCTGCCCCGCCTGCCACACCAAGCATCGTGAGACATGCATTCTGGGTGGTGATGCCGGTTCCACCGCCGACCGTTCCGACCTGGAGCGAAGGAAGAGTGACAGAAACATATACACCCCCTTCCATAAGATCCACCGTCGTGATCGCGTTACTTCCCTCGACTACATGAGCCGGATCTTGACCACAGGCGATGAACATGGCGGCGACCACATTCGCGGCTTGAGCATTAAATCCTAAAGAGGCGGCACGAGCAGAACCTGTCAGATTTTTCCGCGTATTGACGTCCGCAAGCGTAGCTGCATTTGTCTTAAAAACAGACGATACGAGTTCATCAGAGAGAAAAACTCCGGCCGATACAGTTTTTCCACGACCCTCGATAACATTGATCGCAGATGGTTTTTTGTCACAGCACATATTTCCAGATACTGCGACCAACTGTGCTCCCGTCTCCTCCTCTATTAGATGAGCCGCGGCTTCGGAGGCAAGAGTCACCATGTTCATCCCCATCGCATCCTTTGTGTCAAACTCAAACCGGATATAAACACTCGTACCGGCGGTGTACGTGGTAAGCCCGATAAGTTCACCGTGATGTGTGGTTTCCTCGGTAGCGACCTTCAAGAGAAGCAGATTGTCCTCCGCCCATCTGGCGACATCAGCCGCGTGTCCCACACTCTTTGTCGAAAAAACAGGAGCTCGCGTCATACCATCTCTGAGAATACGTACCTCAGCACCGCCGGCTTTGCTAATGGCCCCACAGCCCCTGTTGACAGAGGCGACCAATGCTCCTTCTGTCGTCGCAAGCGGGAGCCAGAAATCACCGTTCGCATACTCCCCTTTGACGGCAACAGGCCCCGCGACC
This sequence comes from Methanocorpusculum sp., assembly GCA_029987315.1. Taxonomy (GTDB): domain Archaea; phylum Halobacteriota; class Methanomicrobia; order Methanomicrobiales; family Methanocorpusculaceae; genus Methanocorpusculum. The sequence continues at coordinate 3,572 of DALTVZ010000176.1, read as the reverse complement.
CCAAGAGGGATCTGAACACAACCGATCATATTTTCGATATTTCGGGTCACTACTCGATCAATAGGTATTGTATAGGCTCCAATTGCAGAAAGATCCGTGTCGGTCTCCTCTTCGATATATTTACGGCGAAGAGTGACGGCATCATCTACCGGCATACTTTTTTCTAACGCGTAAAGTTTTAGATCTCCCGAGCGGATCTTTGCGAGATACTCATGCATAATTATACAATGGCTCGGAAAGGACTAATACATTTTTCTCTCAAACAGGCAAATGTTATTTAGACATATGCAGAAATACGCTCAGATCCTGGATCTGGTCAGAGAGAGAAATCCCCTTGTCCATCAGATCACCAATTACGTTACCGTTAACGATTGTGCAAATATGACGATATGTTTTGGCGCATCCCCGGTGATGTCACACGCACCCGAGGATGTGGTGGATATGGTCAAAATAGCAAGCGCCCTCGTACTAAATATCGGGACTCTTGATGAGAAACAGATCGAAGGAATGCTCACTGCAGCAAACGAAGCGAGGAAATGCGGTATTCCGATCATACTTGATCCTGTGGGTGCAGGGGCGACCAGATATCGCACACAAACCGCAGAGAGGTTTATGAACGAATTCCCCATCGCAGTCGTGAAAGGGAACGCAGGAGAGATCGGCACCCTTGCAGGCGTGTCGGCGTCTGTTCGAGGAGTCGATTCTGAAAATATATCGGGAGACCCTAAGGAAGTAACTCGAAGATATGCGAAAGAATACGGATGTACCGTCGTAATGAGCGGGGCAGAGGACATCGTAAGTGACGGGAAACGCGTCGCCGGCATATCAAACGGAGTACCTATCATGGGAAAAATCTCAGGGACGGGTTGTATGGCGAGCGCGATCTGCGGCGCTTGCAGCACGGTTTCTGACCCAATAGATGGTTGTATCGCCGCAATGACAGCGCTTGGGATCGCAGGAGAAGCAGCAGCAAAGATCTCAAAAGGCCCAGGATCATTCAAGCCAGCATTTTTTGACGCGGTTGCTTCACTCACACACGAGCAGTTCATCAAAGCTGCGAGGATATTTGAGTATTAATGAAATATGATCTCTACGTGGTAACTGATGAGGATCTTTCAAACGGTCATTCCCATGCAGAAATAGCACATCTGGCCACAATAGGAGGAGCTGATGTGATCCAGCTCCGTGACAAGAAGATGAGCTCAGCAGATCTCTTCGCCGTAGCATTGCAGATCCGCGATATAACAAAAGGTAAAGCCCTCTTTATTGTAAATGACCGGGTGGATATTGCTCTTGCGTCCAAGGCAGACGGTGTTCACTTAGGGCAGAACGATCTGCCAGTAAAAGCAGTGAGGCGTATAGTCCCTGATGATTTCATCATCGGCATTTCGATTAGTTCTGTTGATGAGGCATTAAAAGGAGCCCGAGACGGGGCGAATTATGTAGCTGTCAGCCCGGTTTTTTCGACAGGTTCGAAGCAGGACGCTGGCTTGGGTCTTGGAGTTTCATGTATCACTGCAGTGAGAAAAGCAGTCCCAGCAAATATCCCAGTCGTTGGTATCGGAGGCCTCAATAGCGAAAATATTCTCGAAGTCATCTCTGCAGGTCTAGATGGAGTCTGTGTGATCTCCGCAGTAGTGAGTGCCCCAGACATCACAAAAGCCGCAAGAGATCTGCGTGAAAAAATCAGGAGGGCGAAAAATGAGTGAGAAAATAACGCAGTGGTGTGTACGGATCCCAGTTCGTGAAGGAGAAGAGGTACGTAGAAGATTGATCGCAGAGGGAAAGGCAGACAGAAGCCTTCGTCCATACCCCGAGGAAGGATATCTGCTCATCCCAGTTCTAGAAGAAACGGATCTTCAGGCTGAGTTTTCCCCAACAATCACCCATGAGGAGTTGGCCCGCCACGAACAGATCGGCGGCATCGTTGTTCTTCAAGAAGAAGACACTGCCGGAGCAGAGAAGATCCTTGCAGCACGCCCTTCTGCTCACACCGCACTTTTTGCCACCTCACCTGTCGAGGGAGAGTTCAGAACGAAAACATTCAAGGTCCTTGCTGGAAAAAAGACCACAGAGACGATGTATCACGAATACGGTCACAGAATGATCATCGATCTGACCGCCGCGTATTTTTCAGCAAGGCTTTCAAACGAACGGCAAAGGATCCTTTCTTCTATGAAGGAGGGAGAGGTGGTTCTGGATATGTTCGCCGGGGTCGGACCATTTCCTGTAATGCTGAGTGGAAAAGCAAAACTGTTCGTCGCAAATGACATAAACCCATCAGCAGTTTACCTTCTTCAAAAAAATATCAGATTAAATCATCTGCATAACGTTGTCCCCACACTCGGCGATGCAATGAATCTTCCATTTATGCTCGATCCAATGAAATTTGACCGCATAATCATGAATTTACCATTCGCAGCATACGGATTTTTAGCAGGAGCAGCGTGCCTTGCAGCTAAAAAAGCAACCATCCATCTCTACTCCCTTGTCGAGAAGGAAGGAGAGCACAACGAAGATATTTTGCGTGCTTTTCCGGATGCAAAAATCACCGAGCGATTCCTCCGATCATATTCCCCAACGAGCTGGCATGCAGTCTACGACATCGAGGTAGGAAATGAAATGTAAGATATGCGGGACAGGAAGCTTTGCAGATCTGAAGTGCGCAGTTGACGCTGGAGCAGATGCGATTGGATTTCTGATGGGGATCACGCACAAAACGCAGGATGCGGTAAGCCCTGAAGAAGCATCGGCAATGATCAAAACACTTCCACCATTTATCGAGCCGGTCGCGGTGACGCATCTGCAGGAGGCTGATTCAATAATCGATATTGTGCAACGGTCCAGATGTACCACGCTCCAAATCCAGAACACAATCTCTTTTGAAGATGTCGCTATGATTCAAGATGTGTTGCCGCATATTCGCATCATCAAAGCTGTGCATGTAATGGATACATCAGCTATAACAACAGCAGAAGAAGTAACAGCCTATGCTGATGCAATAATCCTCGATACACGGACCCCAGAACGACTTGGTGGGACTGGACTGACCCATGACTGGAACATCAGTGCAAAAATCGTGCAGGCCTCCAATATCCCTGTGATCCTGGCCGGTGGCCTCACTCCGACGAATGTAGCCGCAGCGATCCATCAGGTCCACCCTTACGCAGTGGACGTACACACTGGCGTGAAGATAAATGATGCGCGGGATGCTGAGAAGACAAAAGCATTTGTCGAGGCAGCACATAGAGCTAGCTGATTCACAAAATATACTTTTTTTTTTCAAAAAAAAATTAGACTTCAATCACCCTCTGAGTAGATTTTGAAGTGGTTTGAATATCTGATCATGTCAATATTAAAAACGAATACAATATTCTTCTCCAAGTTTTTCTCTTTCTTCTTTGGTGTATGCTGGATACCGCATGGTACCAGGATAAATCAGAGAAGATAACAAAAAAACATGGCTACCACTCATAGCAAAAAAAAACACAAAACAAAAACATCTCATAAGTAATAAAAGGGGGGGTGCAGCGTTGACCAGTTCCCGAGAATTCGCATATCTCAGTACAATG
>DALTVZ010000029.1 GCA_029987315.1 Methanocorpusculum sp. | reverse complement strand
CGCGGCATGAGTCGCTCATTGCAGTATCCAATGAGGAGTTCTATGACGGGACGCTGATGGTTTTCCCCTCGCCTCGTCATGAGACGCCTGACCTCGGTCTTTCGTTCGTGCATGTGCAAAATACGGTCTACGAACGCGGCAAATCTGGGATCAACAAAGGCGAGGCCCAGGTGGTTGCCCAGTCGGTGATCTCGTACTATCAGAAGTTCCCTGACAAAACTCTCGGTGTTGCCACCTTCTCGACCCGCCAGCAGGAGGCCATTCGTCACGAGGTGGATATTTTGCTGCGTGATAATCCCGAGGTCGAGATGTTGATGAGGCCGGCAAACGGCGAGCACTTCTTTGTGAAGAATCTTGAGACCGTTCAGGGTGATGAACGTGATACGATGCTTATCAGTATTGGGTACGGATTCGATGAGAACTCCCGGCTTTCCCGAAACTTCGGGCCGCTAAATCAGTCAGGTGGCGAACGGCGGCTGAACGTTTTGATCACCCGGGCTCGGGAACGATGTGTTGTCTTTTCCAACTTCCGCGGTGCTGATCTGCAGGTCGATTCTGATTCTTCTTCAGGTATCGCTGCTCTCGCCAAGTTCCTCACCTATGCCGAGGACCGTTCTTCGCTGACCTGCAGTACAACACCTGCGGTTTTGGATGATTCAGGATACTTCCCGGGTTCCGTTGGCGTTATGCTTGAGGATCGTGGATTTACGATCGCCCGTAATGTCGGGTGTGCCGGTTTCCGGATCGATCTCGCCATTTTAGATCCAAAGGACCCCGGCGTGTATCTAGCCGGTATCCTGTGTGACGGTCCAAACTACTGGTCTTCTGAGGTAACGCGGGATCGTGACCGGTTGCGGATCCAGGTCCTTGAAGGACTTGGCTGGAATCTGATCCGTGTCTGGTCTGCTGAGTGGTTCCAGCATCCGGTCTCCTGCACGAAGATCCTTCTAGATTATCTGGAAGAGGTGCAAAAACCGGTCGAGCAGGTCGTTGAACCTGAGGTAGTGCTGGTAAAAAAGGTGAAGGCTGCTGCTTCTCCCGCATTGGCGAAGAAAGAGCCGACTAAAACCACATCGCCGGTCTATTCGAAGGTTGATCTTGAGCCGTATGTTTCCTGTGTCGAGTGCGAACTTGTGAAGTATCACCAGTTTGCATCTGTTCCTGATCATATTCTTGCTACCGCGATCCTCCAGATCGTGTCCGTCGAAGGGCCGATCTCCGGCAATGTTTTGAATGCCCGGATCAAGGAGCTTGGACGTGTGCCGAAGATGACGCCGGCAATCAAGAAAAAAATCGCTTCTTTTGCGGCCGATGAGGTGATCGCAGATCGTCTCACAGCGGATGAGGAGGGATTTTATTCCGTTCCCGAGAAGGATCTATCAGCACGCGAACGGCCGACAAAATGGTCGTGCGATGATGTTTCCTTGGCTGAGATCGGTCTTGCGGCCGAGATCCTTCTTGGCAAACAGTTTGCCACGCCGAAATCAGATCTGATCCGGCAGACCGCTCTGGTTCTTGGATTCAAACTGACAGCTCAAGTCAAGAGCCGAGTGGAAATAGGGATAGATGCGGCAATTTCTTCTGGATCTATTAAAAAAGAGGGTCAAAAACTTGTTCGTGCGTCAGAATGATATTTCCAATCCTTTTTTTTGTTTGATTTGATTTTTGCAGTAGAGAACTCAGTAGGATATTTTTGAAAAGAATGGTCTCCCTTCTTTTGGTTG
>DALTVZ010000175.1 GCA_029987315.1 Methanocorpusculum sp. | reverse complement strand
TGAGGGCAAAAATACCAGTATTTTCCCAAAAAAATTCGATCTGAGTACAAATCTAGGAAATCTTTTATCCCTACTGAAAACATAGGGTGCTTTTTATCTTCTGCGTCCAACCTGTATCCAGGAATATGAAAAACGGAAATATGCGGAGCAACATCCATCCCGGGGATGCGGTGGCAATTGTTCTAAAAAACGATCAGTCGACCGGGGCTTTAACATTTGGACGGGTCGCTGATATCCTGACCAACTCCTCCACCCACCCGCACGGGATCAAGGTCCGGCTCACCGACGGATCGGTCGGCCGGGTACAAGAGATCTACTGACGTCTGAGAAGGGCGATCATGTCACCTTTTTTTGCGCCGACATCGCGGCCGACAGCTTCACACTTTACCATCAGCAGATACGCGATCGGAGGGCAGACAGTGTATTCGGTCAGGCTTTCGTAATTTGCAAGACCCTTTGATATGATCAGCGTAGCTTTGCTGACCGCGTCCGTGACTTCATCTGGGAAAAGAGGCGGATGTGCCCCGAGTTGTGCTCCGCCGCCTGAATGATATACTGCGTCGGCCGATTCTTCGAGCCGGATATCTGCCGCCTCGATTATCGTCACATCATTGAGCATCGGTTTATCCTTCACGACGATGGTGACGTGAGAGCCATGCTTTCGAAGTGCTTCACAAAATAATTTGTCGAAGATGACCTCTCCGCAGTTATCGGTGAAGTAGACCACACGGTCGATAAGTTTGAAAAACTCCTCCGAGTCATCAAGTGCCAAAGGTTCTGCTAGTTTCTGTTCGAAGAATGCTGCCAGATCGGTCGAAACCTCATGCCCGGTCACGCCGTAATCGATGGTGTTTCCAAGGATGGCGGCGGTCATGAAATCGTGGAGGGTGTTGAGTTTTGGACGAACGATCTCTGCAACCAAAGCTGCGGCGGCGTTATCCCGGATCTTCACCTCGGTATATGGATCATCTGAACCGATCACGGCATAGCAGGTTCGGTGTACTTCTCCTGCTGCGACCGCAACTCCTGCATTCTTTTTTGCAAACGTATCATAGACTTGGGCACATTTGACTCTGACCCTGTCCAAGATCTCCTTATCTTCCGTTACGCTTTCTGACTGTGATTGAACTTTTGTCAGAAGGCAGTTTCTGCATTCAGGTTTTAACTTCATAAAAAACACGCTCCAAAACAGGTATGGGGTCGTCGCGATTTGAACGCGAGTCAGAAGACCCCCAGTCTCCTAGGATGCCAGGCTACCCTACGACCCCTTGCTCCACTATTATTAGCCGTCATCTCATTATTAAGTTACGGTTTTAACGGCAGAGATCAATTGGAATTTTCAGGATCTTTTCTTCGCCGGATCTTTGACAATGAAGGAAAGGATAAGGGCGGCGGCCGCTATAAAAAGGCCAATTGCATTCGTGATATGGAACCCGTACATGAATACCGACTGATCCAGATCTGCAAATGAAAGGATAAAACCAGCATCGGATGTCAGAGCGGTAAAAACAGCCGCGTAAAGAGCAATCCCTACCACCACACCGAGGTAAAGGGTTGTGATCATCAGCGATGAACCGGTACCTTCCTCACCATCCGGCATATGTTCAACGATTCGGCT
>DALTVZ010000174.1 GCA_029987315.1 Methanocorpusculum sp. | reverse complement strand
GATCCGCAACTGAGCTTCATCGGCGGCATGCTGGGCTTTGTTGCGCTCCTCGGTAAGATGCTCGATCTCGCCGGTAAAAGCCTTCATCTCATTCTCGAACGCAGATATCACTAACTTTGCAGCGTCGATCGAAGCATAACACTCTGCGATCTCCCCCTCGATCGAGAGGTTCTTAGATTCCAAGGTCATACGATCCCGCGTTATCTGCTCCACATTCTGTTTGAAATGCTGACGTTCAAGGGTCAAACCAGATAGATCGCTCACCTTGTTCTCATACCTGCGGTACGTATCATTGTAACTTGACTGAGCTTTCTGCAGTTTATCTGTAAGGAGATTAAACTCATCCTCATCCATGACCGAACGCAGTTTGGCAACTTTTTGGTTCAGGGCATCGATCTCATCGGAAAGAGCGTCCACGCGAGCCTCCAAGTCAGCGACCTGATTTGCCGTCTCCTTCTTGTCACGTTCCGTTTCTTCTAAAAGTCGGGAGGCACGGACCTCATCATCTGCTATTTTGTCAAGAATACGATTACAATCACTGATCTTAAGCTCGAACTTAACGATTGCTGAATCTAATTCATTTCGCTCGGTGCGAAGACCTTCGGCAACCGATCGGTGACGAGCCTCGGCGGCTACAAGATCGGACTCATCATTACGCAGGTCAGAAAGTTTTGCAGAAATATCTGCAGACTCACGACCCACAGCAACACCAAATCCACGGAGATCTTTTCGGATCGAACCTCCGGTCATCGCCCCGCCACGCTCCAGAAGTTCGCCTTCGAGAGTCACCATCCGATACCGGCCCATAAGCCGACGGCCCGCATCAAGTGTTTCGACGACGACGGTCTGGCCAAAAACCAGATTGAAGGCATCCCGATATTCGGGGTCGAAATCGATTAGATTGATCGCATAATCCACGACGCCGTTACCTGCAAGAGGAGGAAGAGGAGCTTGAGGCTTCATTTTGTTCAGTGGAAGAAGAGTCAGACGCCCCATACGCTCATCTTTCAGATAACGGATCACATCCGCGGCGGTCTGATCAGTGTCGACGATCACATTGTTAAGTCGGCCACCAGCAGCAATATTGAGGGCGACAGCGTATGAGGAGTCGATAACTTTTCCAAGGCTCGATACGGGACCAAAAACACCATCCATACCCATGATAGCAGTTATCGTCCGATCAGAAGCACCTGATGCCTGTTGCTGGGCCTCGATCTGCATCTGTTTTTTTGTTAGCCTCGCGATCTCATCCCTGAGAGGGACGAGAGCTTTTCTGGCGGCAAGCATCGCACGTTCGGTCTCCCCGGTCTGTTTATCGATGATCCCTTTGTTCTTTCTCGCATCCTCAAGATCATGTTCGAGAGCATTGATCTCGGCCTGCTTCTCCGAGCGCTCACTCAGCAAAGACCCCTGATCCCTCTGGAGCTTCTCTAACTCTTGTGCACGGACGCGGCTTCTTTCGATGATACCATCACGCTGAACAACGATCGAACCCCTTTCATCTTTTTTCGCCTCGACCTGACGCATGAGATCGACCAATTCGGCCTGTACCCCTTTGGAATCACGGCTACATTTGCTGACCAGTTCGTTTGCTTTTTCAAGAATCTTCTTTTGCGTCTCAAGTTCCATTGCCAAATTCGCTTTATCGATCTGCAGCGTCTGGGATTCCCGGATCTTATCATTAAGAGTGTTCTGATTTTTTTGCAGTTCGAGATAGAGCCGGTTCATTTCAGCAAGGTTGCTGTCCTTCTCTTTTCTTCTGCGGGAAATCGTCTCATCAGCAACGCGGATGTTGCCCTTTTCCGCCTCGATCCCCCCAATGATTCGCATATAGGCGGGGCCCTGTTTATGACTAATCTCGCGGTCGATTTCATGTACCTCTTCAAGACGAGAGTTCTTTTCATTTTCCTGAAGAGAGATGTCATTATGGACACCAGCACGTTTTTCCTCCTGTTCGGATCGAGAATGTGCAATCAGCCCGAGCTCACGTTCGAGATCATGGAGCCGAACTATCTGCTTCGCTGCTTTGAGATAATCAAGTTCTGCCTGAAGTTTCTGATATTTGACCGCACCCTCACGGGCATCGGCAAGCTCTTCGAGTTGTTTTGCATATGAAGCAAGAAGGATCTCTTCTCGGTCGATGCTTGCGCGAACCTGTTCTAACTCAACGAGAGCTAACTCCTTTTTGTCATCAAACTCCGCAACACCCGCGATCTCATCTATGATCCGCCTACGTTCCAGATCACTCATGTCCATGATGCGGGTTATGTCCCCCTGCATGACGACATTATAGCCATGCGGTTTGATGCCATTTTTTGAGAGATAATCGAGGATCTCTGCCTGAGAACAGGTTTTTTCGTTCAGGTAGTAGTAACTATAATAACCGTTGGCAGTTCGTTTTATTCTCCGCCGTATCTTGGTATCGTCCGAAAAGGTGAGAGTGACCTCTGCAGTATTTTTTCCGGACTTGTTATTAATAAAATCAGTGAGCTTTTCGGCACGGAGGTTTCGCGACGTGGATAACGAAAGAACGAACAGGATAGAGTCGATGATATTGCTTTTTCCAGAGCCGTTAGGCCCGGAGACTACAGTAAACCCTTCATAAAATGGAATTTTTGTCTTTCTGGAAAAAGACTTGAAGTTGTCGATATCAACCTGGACAATGTGCACGAATGAGCTCCGTTAACGCTTGATCTCTACGGTGTCATCATCATCAGCAGCTTCAATAACAGAAGATGATTCGGCACGAATAGACATGGAGTGCGAGGAGCGGGACGGATTATAGCCGGTACCTGCAATGATAACGGTGTGGTCGGTTGTTTTTTTACGTTTCTGGATGCTACCATCCTGTTGCATGACATACTCATACTCACCGGGTTTCAGATTCTCAACAGGGACATCCTGTTTTGCAGGAGCTGGTGCCCGTACCGTCTCTGGGACAGGAGCAGGGGTGGCGACGGGACGACTCATGCGGGGTGCTGGAGTCTCGACAACGGGGCGTCTCCCCGGGGATGATATTCGGGATGTTGGTTGATCTACGAGGCGGGAAGGGGTTGGTTCAGCAATGGGTTCAGCGACGACCTCGCTTCTTCTAACGCCAAAGCGGGAGGCTTCGGGATGGCTTTTTATTGGATCCCCGCCGAGTTTTTCCATTTGGGAACTGAGCTTACGCGTGACAGATTTCAAATCAAGCATCTCTTCGGTAAGTCCTTTGACCAGGATCTCAAGATCACGAATTTTACGTTCAAGTTCCACTGTATTTTCCGATTTTTCTGCTACAACCTGCGCAGGTTCCTGTTTGCCCGCAAGCCCGCGTTCCTGCTCAGCAAGTTCGTGCTCTAAGAATTTCATTCTGGTATCCATGATTGCATCTATCCTTAAAAATAATTAATAGCTTTTTCAGTGCCCATTGTATAATACACTTGTGTATCGACCAGGCATATATAAGAGATGTTACGTAAGATCGAGGTCCGATGATGAGAGAAAGGAAATGAATCCATGCCGTTTTTTCAATGGATTAGAAAAAAAGTGATGATAAGGTTAGGTGATGCTTAGACCAGGCGATACGTCTCGAGATTCTGTGGAGCTACGGTCTGGATATGGAATTTTTTATAGATAGAACTGGCGAAGTCGATCGTCTTGGATTCTTCACCATGGATTGTAAACACGCGTTCAGGCTTTGGCTGAACATACTGGATATAGTTCATCAGCTGCTTTCGGTCGGCATGACCGGAGAAACCTTCCACGGTCTGGATCTCCATATTGATCACGATCGTCCCGCGTTTGCCGATTGGCACTTCACGCCATCCTTTCTGGATCCGACGGCCGTATGTTCCTTCGGCCTGATATCCAACGAAAATGATCATATTTTTCGGTGATTCGGCAAGATTGCTCAGATACTCGATGACCGGGCCGCCGTTCATCATACCGCTCGTTGAGATGATCACACAGGGATCTTCAGAGAAGATGACCGCCTGACGTTTATCATAGGAGTCAACCTGCTCAAAGCATTCTGCAAGGAACGGATTGTAGTTGTCCCGGAAGATAAGGTTGCGAAGATCGGTATTCAGATACTCCGGGTATGCCGTGTGCATCGCGGTAGCTTCCTTGATCATGCCATCAAGATAGACCTTACACTTGGGAATGAGGTTGTTTCTCATACCTTCCTCAATGGCGAGCATCAGTTCTTGGGAGCGTCCAACAGCAAATGCTGGGATGAGAACTTTTCCCCCGCGGCCAAGAGTCTCGTTGATGACCTCATACAACCGCTGTTCAGCCTCCACCCTTGACGGGGAAAAGTCATCCGAACCGCCGTAGGTACTTTCGATGATAAGGGACTCTAATCTTGGGAACTGAGACACGGCCGGATTGAACAGCCGACTCTTGCCATAGAAAAGATCCCCCGTGAAGGCAACATTATAAACACCGTTTCCAACATTGAAGTGGGCAATGGCCGAACCTAAAATGTGCCCGGCATTGTGGAGGGTGAGCTTCATGTCCGGTGCGATATCGGTGACATCCCCATAACCAAGAGCAATGGTGTGTTTCACAAACTCACGAATCTCATTCGAAGAATATGGAGGAGCGCGGTCTTCTTTGTTGTTCACATCCAGATAATCCAGCTGAAGCATGGTCGCGAGATCACGGGTCGCGGGTGTTGCATAGACCGGGCCATCATATCCGTATCTATACAGAAGCGGGATAAATGCAGAGTGGTCGAGATGGGCGTGCGTCAGGACGACGGCATCCAGATTGGTGAATGGATAAATCTCAGGAACATTCAGATAAGGAGATGAGGCTGCGCCGGTTGCTCCGGGAGATTCCCCACAGTCGATCAGGACTTTGCTCTCAGGCGTGCTCAACAAAAATGCCGCACGACCCACCTGACGGCAGCACCCGAGGGTGGTTAGTCGAAGCCACTGATCATGATCGCGACCGGTATAGATCGAATCACGGTGGATCCGTTTTCCGCATCTTCGGAGAAACTCCTTTCTTTCATCACGGGATTCACGCAGATATTGACGGACTTGTTTGATGGTCACTGAAGGGATCGGCGGCGTCCGGGCAGCTTTAGGCGTCCATCCGGTTTTCATGGTGATGTCACGAAGCGTCGAGCCGTTCTTACCGATAACAACACCCGGCTTTTCAGCCTCGATCAGGACCTCGCCGGTATCAGTATCAAAGAAAATATCCGTGATGCCGGCGCTTTCCGGGACAACAGCCTTGATCATATCATAGGCTTCTTCCGTATCTCCCAAAATATTAGGGCGGACAACGATGCGTTTTCGCAGATCTCTTGCAAGCGTTTTGATCAGATCATGATCCTCGGCAAACAGTTTTGGGTCATCAGTATAGATGACCATCTCAGGGCCTTCAAATTCAACATCCGTTACGGTAACTCCGCGTGGAACTTTTTTATTAATAGTTACTTTGAGTTCTTTGAGTCTATCTTCAACCTGCATAAAATTCGTTTCCAAAAAAAGTAAGATTATTTTGCTGGGGGAAGATATTCGGCTATTTTATCCTCCGGCAGATACTCGAATTTCTCCGGTGTGATTATCACCACATTGTATCCCTCTCCGGAAGCCGAGTCCCGAAGCATCGCAGCGCGAAGAGCACGTACGGCTAGTTCGATGGCCTCGTTTTCGGTCATCTTGGATTTGAAGCGATCCTCTAAAACGCCATATGCGGTCAGGGATCCTGATCCGGTGGAGACGAAGTTCTCTTCAAGTGTTGCCCCGCCGGCTGCATCCACGGAATATACAGAAGGTCCACTGTGGTCAACACCACCGACAAGGAGCTGGACGTAATATGGAGAGAAACGGTTCTGGTTCAAGTAATTGGAAAGTATCGTGGCAGCCGCCCCGACGCTGATCTCCTGACCTCTGCGAATCTCGTAGAGATTACATTCAACATTGATGATTCTGACAAGCTGTTGAGCATCCCCAACCCCACCGGCGATTGTCATACCGATCTTATCAGTGATAGCATGTACTTTTTTTGCCTTCTTACTTGCAATCAGGGTACCCATCGTTGCACGCCTTTCGGTAGCAAGGATGACTCCTCCATCAAATACAATACCCACTGTGGTGGTTCCCGTTTTAACGTCCTGGTGTTCTTGTGACATGAGAAACCTCAAATTAAGGTACGCTACAAATTCATAAAACGCTGTTATTATATAAACAGCTAAAAGCGCTATTAGTTAAGTGTACTCAAACTAAGATAAACTTGCCGAATCAGGACAATATAAAAAAATTACAAGATCCATGTCTGCATATCCCGTGCACCGTGGGCATAGCCCCAAGGTATCTTGTGACTCATGTGAACACACCAGAACTCTTTTGGAGCAAGTTTTTCTGCGAGGCGTTCGGCATCCTCAATATTCATGTGTTTTGAGATGTTCACACCCGGCAAAAATATTCCGTCGAGCAGTAAAAGATCGGCGCCTTTCATCTGTTCTAGTGATGCTTCGGAAAGCTCGGCACGGGTGTCACAGGAGTACACGAACGTTTTGCCGTCAGCAGTGATCCGAAGTCCGTAGGTCGGGGTATCATGAACCACCGGGAAGAGCGTGACCTCCATCCCGCATATCTCTGTAGGCACAAACGGAAGAACAGGATATTCGTCATGAGCAATGAAGCAGAAGATGTCCCCGCAGTAATCGAGCACTTCTGGAGCCCCATACACCGAAATACGCTCGCGCTGGACCCGGTAGAAGTCACCAAATCCCATAAAATGGTCATAATGGCCATGGGTCCAGATAACTGCGTCGATCCGTGGTGAGCCGGCAGCCAAAAGCTGGGCACGCATATCGGGCCCGGTATCGATCAGAAGGTGAAGGCCCTTATGTTCAATTAACAGAGAGGTTCGAAGCCGCTGTTTTCCTGTCTTCATTGCTTCATTGCAGACGGGACAATCGCAACCGATCTTCGGCGTCCCGACGACATCTCCGGTTCCAAGGGCCGTGATCTTCATCTCAGGCGCACCCTGTCCGGACGAGATTCCTCCGGTTGACAAGTTCCATTCCTGCATTGACATCGGCCTCATCGATCTCTTTTCTCCCAGAGAGAAGAGCGGAGACAATTGCTTCTGTGAGCATCATCCGCAGATCAGCTCCCGAAAAACCTTCTGTCCGTGCCGCAAGAGTGGTGAAATCGATTGCGCAGGGAATATCGGATGCAACGTGGTTCAGGATGGCTTCACGCATGCCTGCATCTGGTAGGGTAAAGGTCACGACCTCATCGAACCGGCGCCAGGCGGCCTCATCGAGCATACCTGCATGGTTCGTTGCGCCGATCAAGAGCACCTTATCTTTGATCAGATTGATGTGGTCGATACATTTGAGAAGGGTGTTGACCCCCCGTTTCATCGTGCCGTTGTCATCAGAGATACGAGTCTTTGCAATGTAGTCGAACTCATCGATAAAGAGGATACAGGGTGCGATCTTTTTCGCAAGATCGAAGATTCGGTCGATGTTCTTGGAGGTCTCACCAAGGTACTGGGAGGTGAGCATCGAAAGACGGACCTCAAGTACCGGCATGTGAACAGATCGGGAAAGCGCAAGGGCAAACGAGGTTTTACCAGTTCCCGGCGGCCCGACTAGAAGGATCCGCCCTAGTTCATAGATTCGATGATTTCTCAAAAAATCCTGATTCTCAAGAGAGATCTGGACTTTTCTGACGATAGCAAGCTGTTCAGGAGTACAGACAAGATCTAAAAGGGAAAACTCGATCTCTTCTGGGGCATACGGGACAACAAGCTCGGCAGCTTCTTTGAATGATTCAGATTTTTCGGTGATAACGGCAAGTTTACCGGTCAGATATGCCTTTGTGTCCTCAAAGAGAGGAATATTTGCACGAGCTTTTTTGTAGTTGACCTCGGTCTCTCCAGCAGTTTCCAGAGCGAGAGTCAGCGCTGGGTTCTGCATAAGTTTAGCAGGACCGACATGCCGATAATACCATTTCAGAGCAGGGCTAAAGGCAGTAACGGAGAACTGGCCAAGATCATTGCATAAGAGATAGGAATTTTTTTCGTCTTGGATTATGCGGCGGGCGGCAAGATTTGGAAGATAGGATTTTAAGGCGCCTTCCTTTATCAAGATAGGGCGTGCGATGATACCGGGGGATTCGGTACAGAACATCTGCCTGATGGTCGTGGGGAGATCATTAACGTCTAAAGCAGGATTGGTGTTCACCACTTCTGCAGTTAGAACGATCTCGGTCAACTGTAAAAGTCCCGGGTCTATTGATATTGGATCCATGATATTCCATATATATGCGTGTGAAAAAAGTATAAGCCTTCGTGTGGTGGACACGATAATGAGAAAAAAACTCATCCAAAACACAGCTCCGAAAAATCAACGAACATGAGGAGGTATATTCTTTTTCACCTCAGGGAACCAAACTCATAGAATAATGAATGAGCATCCGCATATTTCTGATATCCTGAACCAGGTAAGGGACGGAACACTTGACCCGGTGACTGCAGAAAAAAGGCTGGCGACCCTGTCAATCACCAGGGTCGGAGATGTGGCAAATCTGGATATGGAACGGACCCAAAGATGCGGGGTCCCGGAGGTCGTTTTAGCTGAGGGGAAGGACAACGATTCGCTCGTGAAGATCATGCACAGTTATGTACTGGCATCCGGCAGATGCGTAGCTTCACGGATCACCGCAGAACAGGTCAAGGCGGTGTGCAAAAATCTTCCCGCCGGTATTACATCTGAAGTCAGAGAGCCGGGAGGCATCCTCATTCTGTCAGACGGCACCCTTCCGATTCCTTCAGGAGGGACGATTGGTATCATGACCGCGGGAACATCCGATATCAGGGTAGCAGAGGAGGCACGATCTATAGCAGAGGAGATGGGAGCAAGGGTCATCACCACATTTGATGTTGGGGTTGCAGGGATCCACAGGCTGATCCCGGCTCTAGAAAAATTGCAGGAAGCGGATGTGTATGTGGTCTGTGCAGGGAGAGAAGGAACACTTCCATCTGTGATAGCTGGTCTCGTGGACAAACCAGTGATTGGTGTGCCAGTAAGTACTGGCTACGGGTATATGGGACAGGGGGCCGCAGCGCTCGCCAGCATGCTTCAGTCCTGTGCGGTCATCACTGTGGTTAACATCGATGCAGGTTTCACCGCAGGGGCATTCGCGGCCCGGATCGCCGCACTGATTGGAGGGAAAAAATGAAGCGGGGATTGTATGTCGGACGGTTCCAACCATTCCATAACGGCCATAAAGCGGTCATCGACGGGCTTGCAAAAGAAGTTGATGAGCTGATCATCGGTATCGGGAGTGCAGACATCAGTCATGACATCCGACATCCCTTTACCGCAGGTGAGCGGGTACTGATGATCACTCGGGCGCTGAATGATCTGGAGATCCCATTTTATGTTATCCCTCTGGAGGATGTGAAGAGAAACGCTCTCTGGGTAGCCCATGTCAAGTCGATGGTCCCGCCATTTGATACGGTTTATACCTCAAATCCGCTGGTGATCCAGCTTTTCAAAGAAGCCAGGATACCGGTCATGTCACCGCCGATGTATCTTCGCGAAAGTCTTTCAGGGACAGCCGTCAGAAAAAAGATGCAGTTGGGAGATGTTTGGGAAGAGTATGTTCCGGCAGAGGTCGTTTCGGTTATCAGGGAGATACACGGCATCGAGCGGATGCGACAGATCGCAAAAAGCGACTGAAAATATTTTTTTGCAATATCGTTTTTTTTCGGAATGTTTGAAAAATAGAGAAATTCATTTCTGGATAACATCTGATATCATCCAGTCTATTTTATCATACCACTTTGATCCACAAATGAAGATCCCTGTAAGATGCCGCCATCTTATCCTCTGCAGATGCCCCGACATCCGGCACCGATTCATTATAGAGGAGGAACTCCAGGCGGTTGTATCCCGTATCATACACCGTGAAATTATAGATCTCCAGATATGTCGAGTTGTCGGCGACCGGTACAGAATATCGGTCAAGCACCTTGGACGCATGGATCACTGAAGCGTTCGTCGCCGAGTCCCATTCCGCATTCAACAGCAGTGTTTCCACGGTATAGGTCACATCCCGATATTCATGATTCCCAATGCCGACCCAAACGAACTGCTGGGTGCCTGTAAAAAACTTCTCAGGATAATTATCTGCCATCTTGTCTGAACCGAGGATATAGAACTCGGTGAACTTCTCCCCATCTTTTGGAAACGCAATCACATAGGCTGTTGTAACCGTGGCAACAAGGATTGCCGCAATTAGTATCCAAGAGAGTGCCTTATCCAGCTTTGAGCCATTCTTTGGGAAAAACTCAGTCTTTAGTGTGGGCTTCACCTGCTCAAACGGCACAGCAAACCGTTCCTCCTCTGGAACCAATGCACGTCTGAACAAAGTGACCAGCATCATCGCCAAGATGAAAATCACAAGAGCAGTTACGATTGGATCGAGGCGGATCCCAAATGGCGTATAATTTAAAACTAGTCCGATCAGTGGAACCACTGCAATCGAAAGACCAACCGATAGAGCAAACCTTTCAATAGCGTCGATCGATCGTTTTTCTGGAAAAAGTGCGGCAATCAAAACATATCCCGGAATGAACAGGATAACCGGAACTGCAAATATCACCCGCAAAAACGTCTCATTCAGCACCGGAACATAGATCATCACAATAGTGATCACCAACCAAGCTAAAATTATGGCAAGATCCTTGGGAAAGTTCTTCGGGTCTGCCATATTGGCAAGAGTAGCTGCTAAATCTTTTTCCGGCATGTTATAGTAGTGTTATTTGGAGGGAAAGAATATCAGGGTTGCTACGCGGGTATCTACTGAAGATATGAATGATACGTCAGTGTAATGCTGCATCCAATGCATCAGTTTTCATGCTCTTATGTAGTTTGTCCGCCCATGGGAGTTCACGTATCGCGGCAGATGCCTTTGCCATTTCAAAAAATGCATTTGCTTCATCAAGACGTCCAAGCTTCAGCAGATCATAGGCGATCCCGACCCAAGCATCTGCATGAACATTTCGAAGTTCAAGCGCCAAGGTATAATAGGTGATCGAGGCATCATACAAACAAAGATCTGTGAGATGATCCGCTAGGTCCAAAAGGAAGGCAAAATCACGTGGATCGAACTTTGCTGCTAAATCAAACTGTTCAAGTGCTCCAGATGTATCACCCAATTTATAGAGGGTCTCACCCAGCCGCAAATGGATATGAGCATTTTCTTCAAATAAAAGTGCCTGCAAAAATACTTTCTTCGCCTCATCATATCTCCCGACACGGAAAAGAACATCAGCATATTTGAACCAGTTAGCTGCATCAGGTTGCTCTTCAACCATTTTTTTGCGCAGGTTCAGTTCTTTGTTGGTACACATCATCTCTTCTGACTGTCTGTTGAGATGGTGGTGGACAATAGCCATGCGCTTATAGAGACCCGGTTCATCAGGATGACTTAAGGAGAGAAGAGTGTAGAGAACAAGTGCTTCATCATATTTACCAAGATATCCAAGCATATCTCCAACTTTGTATTGATGGCGCAGATCTCCCGATAATTTTGCAGCCTTTTCAAAAAGGGTCTTCGCATCCGAAAATCGGTGGATCTTAGCATAGGCCGAGCCAAGAGCAACAAGATACTCAGGATTCTCTAAATCCAAATCCAGAGCCGATTCATATGCATCGATCGCATCATAGAAATTTTCTTGGGTGAGGAGAAGATCCCCAAGTAGTATCCAGACTGCAGCATTAGCTGGATCTTCTTCCAGATACTGGCGATAGAGATGCTGTGCTACATCATATTCATGAAGAACTGTTTTTTCTTTGGCACTCTGAATCAAAGATGAATCTGCCATATTAGGTACTATAGGCATTTGCTTTGGATATATCTGACGTCTGGAAAATTAAAAAAATAGAAGTGTTTCCCTGCATCCGGAAATCAGGTCAGAGCAAATTCTCTGATCACTGCAATAAAGGTGTTAACTTCACTTTCGGTGTTATAGAGGGAAATACACACACGTGCGGTCCCATTTTCTGCTACAAGATAGCGCATGAGGGGCTCGGCACAATGCATGCCGGATCTGATCTCGATTCCATGCTCATCGTCAAGCCATTCCGCGATTTCGTGAGGGGAAAAGCCTTCAATGGTGAACGAGACAACGCCGATACGATGTGCCGGGTCTCTACACGAATAAAGGGTGACACCAGGGATTTTCGAAAGTCCATCGACCAGCAGGTCGGTGAGTTTTCGTTCATGCGCCTCGATCTGCTTCATACCGATTTCGGTAAGGAACTCTACCGCTGCACCAAGCCCGATCCCGCCGGAAATGTTGGGGGTGCCGGCTTCATACTTTTGATATCCTTCAGCTGAAGTGTATCCTTCATCGAAGACATGCTCGACCATGCCGCCACCTACTATCAGAGGTTCAAGGATCGGCTCTTTCATCCAGAGAACTCCGACCCCCAATGGTCCAAACATCTTGTGACCTGAGAAGGAGAGGAAGTCTATACCTAATGCCTCGACATCGATGGGTAAACGAGATGCAGACTGAGCTGCATCCACCGAGAGTAATGCCCCATACTTTTTGCACAGCCGTGAAATTTCTGCGATTGGCGTGATTGTTCCTGTGACATTCGATGCATGGGTCACGGCAACCAACTTGACAGACGCATCCATCGCTGCTTCGAATGCGACCATATCTAGTGAAAAATCATCATTGAGACCTACAATACGCAGTTCTACACCCTGTGACTTCAATGCTCTCCAAGGCAGAAGGTTCGAGTGATGTTCGAGGATAGTGGTCACGATTACATCTCCTTTACCAAACGTAAGACCACGCGCAATCGTGTTGATCGCTTCGGTGGTGTTTTTTACAAACACCGTGGTCCCTGCAGATCCATTGATGAACGCGGCAACCTTTTCGTGGGCATGCCAATATTTCTGGGTCGCTATCCTCGCCAGACGGTGGATCCCGCGGCCAACACTTGCACGATAATTTCGCTCGAAGTCATCCATTGCCGCAAGAACACATTCGGGGGACCAAGTCGTCGCTCCGTTATCGAAGTACATCAAATCACCCATCATGGGAAACTCGCTGCGAATGGCTTCCCAATCCGGCTCGGGTACTTTTTCCGGTTCAATTTCTTGTGGGACACGATCCTCGACGATATCGTCCGCTTTTCCTATAGGCATAAGGTGAGCAACCGAGGCAGGTGTGCTTCGTCTGACCGGTTTTTCCGTCAGATCAAGATTCGCATTTTTGACCAGTTCCTGCATTTTTGGCGGGAGCTCCTTCCAGCGCCAGAGACCCCAGGTGACAAACTCGGACGGGAGGCCTCGTTCCTCAGCCCATTTTAGCAGGAATTCATCCCAGCGTTCCGCCATCTGCGGATGAGTTACACGAAGCGTCTCAAGCTCGGACTCGAGCATTGCCGGGCATAGATAACAACCGATTCGCTCATATCCCCGCTCATAAAGTGAATTATAAGGAAGCTCTCTGAGCCAAAGATAGAAGAACACATCGAGTGCCCGCCAAGAACGGATCGGGGAAAGGTTCAGCTGCAGAGGGTTTGTTGGATTCTGACTCAGTGCTTCGAGGGAGGCCCGGCTCCATGATTCATACCAGCGGTTTCCTTGGACCGTCAAACATTCCCCAATATCAGCCAGATGGACTTTGAGAGGATTGAGTTTGAGCAGTTTGCAACACCAGCGGTGATCTTTTCCCGGCGGCCCTGCTTTTTCCACTGCCTGCCAGAAATCGCCGGCCTTCTGAATAATTTCGATGCCCTGAGACTTCACAAACTCAACGGTCTCCGGAAATTCCAGACCCGTATCGATGAAGAACGCCTCGGTCACACCAGCTTTTTGGGCGATATTCCAAACAGCAGTACTGTCTTTTCCTCCGGAAAATGAGCAGTTGACTTTTGGTTTGAGCGGTGAATTCTGTCTGATCTCGCGGATCGCATTGCGTTCCATGTTTTTAATGTGAAACGCATTCTTTTCGACCGCATCCTCCCACGAAGGATTTGATTTGGATTTTATCTGAGATACATTATTGAGTTCTTTTATTCTGACTGACCTGTCTTTGAGAATGCCTGTACCATATTTATTTTTGTACCGCAGGATCACGACCCCGTCAGGGATCCCTACCGTAGTGACCTTGACCTTCTTCCCGCCAAGTCTTCCTTCAGGCAAACCTATCGCCTCTTTTTCCAGATCGATGATGCCCTTGTCTGCTTTACCGATCAGGTATGGCAATGCCTCGGCTTCAAGATCGAGATTGAATTTCCTAGTGACCGGATCGAACCAGAGCCAGGCGAACCTAACACCGTTTGCGATGATGAGATCGTTCCTGTCAAGCCCGCCTGCTTTGTTAAGAACAAGAATCTTTGGGATGGTGACATTGTCGCCAAACCGTTCTTTTATGAGAGATGAGATGAGATCATGATCTGTTTTCAGTGCGGGTCTGATGTCATACGGCTGCTGGAGGGGGATCTTGACACTCTCTTTATCACAGGAACAGGTTTTTGCAAGCAGAGGGATGTTGCATGCAGGACACCAGTAGAGAAATTTGGTCACGAAATCGTCGGTTTCTTTGATATAGTATCCAGGTTTGATCTCCTTTTTCGGAACAGGTTTCTTTTCGCCCCGTACACGTACGGGTTTTTCTGCCTTCTGATGGAAATGAGGTTTCTTATATTCGTGCGGCACGATGCATAACTATTAGTTTTTTAGAGAGAAAAAGAACTGCCCCATACCGGACAAACTCATAACCAAAGAAAACCAATACTAAATTAACTATGGCAATACATCCGATTGATTTCCGATATGGAACTCCTGAAATGAAACGTGTCTGGAGTGAGGAAAACAGATTCACCTGTATCGTCCGTGCTGAGATAGCGCTATCCCATGCACAAGGTGTTGTAGGGATGATCCCAGTAGAGGATGCAGAGATCATTGAGAAGCAAGCTCTATCGGCATCACACAATCGTGCAAAGGAGATCGAAGCAGAGATCAGTCATGATACGATGGCCATCACCCGGGCCATTGCCGAGGTTTGCGGAGATGCTGGACGCTGGATCCATTACGGGGCGACCTCTAATGATATTTTAGATACGGCAACCGGGCTCCAGCTCAAAGAAGCGTATAATCTGCTTGAGATAAAACTCGAAACGCTGATGAGCGTACTTCTAAGACGTGCTGAACAGACGAAAAACCTCATTTGTATTGCGCGAACACACGGGCAGCAGGGAGTTCCAACGACATACGGACTCAGATTTGCGATCTGGGCATCTGAAATCTCCCGGCATCTCCTGAGGCTGAGAGAGACCCGACCACGAGTCGTCATAGGTCAGATGACCGGAGCCGTAGGAACCATGGCCGCAATGGGTGAGCACGGCATTGAGGTCCAGGCGGGAATGATGGCATACCTAGGTATTGGATCGGTGGATGTTTCATCCCAAGTGATCTCTCGCGACAGATATGCCGAATACATCTTCATGCTCGCAAACATCGCAACAACTCTAGATAAGATCGGTATAGAGATCAGATCCTTGCAGAGAACAGAGATCGGTGAGGTCGAGGAGTCGTTTTCAAAGAAACAGGTTGGATCGTCGACGATGCCACATAAAAGGAATCCGATAAAGAGCGAGCAGGTCTGTGGCCTTGCACGGATCGTGCGCGCAATGGTCGAACCGGCACTGATGAACAACACGCTTTGGGACGAGCGGGATCTGACAAATTCCTCCTCTGAACGGATAACATTCCCCGAGACAACTATCCTGTGTGATCACTGTCTTCATGTGATGACCGGAGTCATAGAAAATCTTACGATCAATATCGATTCTGTCAAGCGTAATCTCCAATATCTTCACGGGATCAATCTTGCTGAGTCAGTGATGATCGAACTGACGAAACGCGGAATGAAACGTCAGGATGCACATGAGATGATCCGTGATGCGAGCATGGAGGCACTTGCGGCAAAGATGCCGCTTGCGGACATTCTTGCCGGAAAGTCGCAGATAACAGAGTATGTTTCGACCGAGGAGATCGGAAAACTTCTTCAGCCAGAAACCTATGTGGGTCTTGCTGACGTTCAGGTAGAGAATCTGATCAGAAAATTAGCGCCTTATTGCACCCTATAATTTTTATCACAATTTTTTGTGCGGGCATTCCCAATTTTTTCTAAAACCTGAAAGAAAGAAATATTGCAAAAAAAAGCAAAAACAAAAATATAGTATAAAAGGGAAAGAAGGTTTTACTTAACTGCCTTCACAGTTTCTTTTAGAACTGCGGGTCCAGCTTCGTAAACCGCATTTCCAACGATGATCGTGTCGGCATACTGCCCCATCTCTGCAGCTTTTTCACCGGAGTTTATCCCTCCGCCGTAAAAGACACGCGTCCGTGAAACAGCTTCTGAAACAGCGCGTGTGACGACAGGGTCACCATACATACCGCTGTATTCAATGTAAAAAACCGGCATGGAGAAATATTTTTCGGCGATCACGCCATAAGCTGCAACCTCAGCAGGGCTCAGATCACATTTGGCACGAGTGAGTTTTCCGACAGACGAATTAGGGTTCAAAACCACATAGGCTTCCTGAACCACTTTATTCCATTGGATATTCGCGGTCAGCGCCCACTCTTTATGAAGACCGGTAATGAAAGCGGGGTGGCCTGCATTGAACACGCTTGGAACAAAGACATAGTCGATCCCTTCGAATCTAGCACAAGAGGGCTCCGCAGGTTCGACAGTGAGAGGAAGCCCGACATCACGGACATTATCATAGAGCATAGCAAGATTTTCCGGCGTGACATCAAGTGTGCCTGAAAGCATCAAAGCATCCGTTTCACTCGCGGCGATCTCTGCAATGCTTTCCTTCGTAATGACCTTATCAGGGTCAAGTTTGGTGATATGCCGCCAAGTTTGCCACTTCATTTTTCTGCCGCCTTCTTTGCATATTTCTGTAGATCAGATATTTTTTTCTCCTCAATGCCAGTGACTTTGGCAAGTGTTTTGATATCAGCCTTCACTAAAAGATCAGGGCTGTAAACACCTGCAAGGGCAAGTGGAGTGAGTAATTCATCATCAGCTTTTTTTCTGAGCGGGGCGATGCCAGTCTCAAAAGCGGCCTTGCTAATTTTTTCAGGACACGGCCTGCAAAGTTTCTCAGCGACCAGTTTCTGGTGATTGCAGATCGTTGTCACCGACACGCCGGTTGCTAAAGACAAGCCTGCAGGATGGACCGCAATAAACTTCTCTGGGTCATCGAACCCGGCATTGGCATACTTTTTCAGCGTGATCGCAGGAACGCCGTACTCCTTCATACGAGAGATGTTGACCAGATTCTTTGCCTCGGCTACAAGAGAGAAAGCCTCGGCTTCGCTGAGTTTTGCCTCAAGAAGATCCGTCGGATCAAAACGAGACAAAGTCTCAACATCAGTAACACCCAGGGAGATAAGAGCCGCGCTTACCTTAGAGTGCCCACGTCCGCGCTTTGGAGCAATATGTCCAGAAATAAATTTCTTCAACTCAGTCCGTTTCTTCAGAATAGCCAGTACTCCTTCGGCCTCCTGGATCAGTTTTTCAGAAGAAGATTTTGAAAGGCCAAGGTTCTTGGAAAGTCCCTCGGACCCGCGTGAAATCAGTTCGGAGATAGTATAGATATGTACTGAATTGAGTTTTCTTATCCCTTCTTCCGTCATTCCCGGAAGAAGAAGGAAGGTATCTGTGTTCGATTTGATGTGGGAACACAACGGGCAGCCAATCTTCCATGGGGGGGCGCCTTTTCTTAACAACTGGACATGGTTCACATGGTGGATCTGACACACTTCATCCATTTTGATAGCGTTCCCCCACGTCGCCGGCGGCAGGCCTGCATTAAATGTACAATCAGGATATCCTGAACAACCGATGAACTGGGATGATAACTTCCGCTTGATAATGAGTGGTTTTCCACAGACTGGGCAGGGACCAATGAGCTGCTCCTCCCGTGTCCGATCCATCAGATCTCGACCGATCGCAGCCTCGTTTTTCTCAAGCTCAACAAAAATACCGGAAAGCATCTTTCGTGACTCAGAAAGAACTGCATCCATAGATTTTGTCCCAGAGGCGATATCGCCCATGTGCTCTTCAAGCGTCTTGGTCATGGTCGGTTCGGTGATGGTCCCGGCGAACTCTTCAAGAGACTCGGTCACCGCACGACCGACGATCGTCGGTTTCATAGGATTGCCTTCTATGTATTTTCTGCCGGCAAGTTTGCTAATGACCTCGTGGCGAGTACTTTTCGTTCCAAGACCAAGCTCTTCCATTCTCTGGATGAGCCGGCTCTGTGAATAGCGGGCAGGAGGCTGAGTGTCCTTTTCTTCTGAATTTTTCGAAACAAGCGTGAGAGTTTCACCAGTGGTGAATTGAGGCAGGATGTTCTCTTCGGCTTTGCTATATGGATAGATGCCACGCCAGCCAGCCTCAAGGATGCGGCCGCCTGTGATGGTATATGGTTCAGTCCCTGCTAACATATTGACCTTCATGGTCTCCCATTCTGCGTCGATACAGAGTGTCGCAAAAAACCTTCTTACGATGAACTCATACAGTTTCCAGGAAACATCGTCACCGATCTCCTCACGATTTGCAAGTGAGGTTGGATAGATCGGCGGGTGATCGGTCGTCTCTTTTTTACCGCGGGTCGGGACAGAACGCATCCGGTCTTTGACGTATGCAACCTCTTTGGCAAAACATCCGTGAGCAAATATATCCAGATGCTCAGAGATCTTCAAACTCTTTGGATATGTGGTGTTGTCGGTCCTCGGATAAGAGATGAAACCGCGCATATAGAGATCTTCAGCGCGATTCATGGCGTATGATGCTGAGATGCCAAGCCTGCTCGCACCTACGATGAGCGCCGTTGTGTCCAGAGGAGTCGGGGAGCGATCGATCTTCTGACCGGTGATGACCTCGGTAACTTTGACCGGATTTTTCGTTGCGTCATATGCTGATTTCGCTTCGGCCTCATCAGTGAATCTGCCATGCGCATGACGTGCTTCCAGTTCTACGTCGTCCTTAATGGTCGCAAAAGAAAGTACCCAATATTTCGTTGAAACGAACGCTTCGATCTCGCGTTCACGATCTACGATCATGGCAAGGGTGGGACTCTGCACACGCCCAACTGAGAGAATACTGTCAGCCCCGCGGCGGGCGGTTATAGACAGGAAACGGGTCAGCGAAGCACCCCAGACAAGATCTATGATTTGGCGAGACTCGCCGGCAGCTGCAAGATTGAAATCAAGCTTTGTTGCTTCCTGAATAGATTTGATGATCTCTTCCTTGGTGATCGCCGAAAATCTGGCACGATCGACCGGCACTTTGATGTTCACTGCCCGAATGAGTTCATATGCCTCCTTGCCGATCAGTTCTCCTTCAGTATCGTAGTCGGTCGCGATGGTAACGCGTGTTGCCTTGCGGGCCAACTTTTGCATTACGCCGACGATCTTCTTCTCGGTCGGTTTCTTCGTGATCCCAGCATTTATCAGGGATCGGGGTGGGTGTTCGGGGCTACGCCAATTATTATAACCTTCAACAAAGTCGACCTCGACAACGTGCCCGCGAAGACCCATCACAACAGTGTCATCGAAGGTATAATGAGCAGCGACCCCATCTCGAGTGACCTGGACCTTTTCTTTGCCTGCCAGAAATGCCGCGATCCTTTCCGCAACGATGTTCTTTTCGGCAATTATGAGATGCATAGTTATTCACCTAAAATTTCAGCGATCATAGAATGAATCTCACGCGGATCTGATTTCCCTTTGGTTTCCTTCATGACCTGGCCAACAATAAAATTCAACGCACCTTTCTTACCAGCTTTGTGATCTGCTATTGCCTGAGGATTGTCTGCGAGGGTTTTTTCGACGATGCCTCGAAAGCTTTCGCCCTCTTCACGAGTCAGACCTAGGCGTTCAACGATCGCGGCGGGAGATTCGGCGGATCTATTTGTATCCAGCGAGTCGAGCCAGACACGAAGGACCTCGATACCTGCCTTGTCGGTGATCATCTGATCACGAACAAGAATGATGAGCTCTTTGAGCTGATCGGCATGACCAGTGATTTTCGCAAGCGGCATGTCACGATAGTTGAGTTCACCTATCAGAATGTCGGCGATCCATGATGCCGTGATCTGAGCGCCCACCGGGGCGACGAGTTCATAAAACTCAGCCAGGTGAAGATCCCCTGTCAACGTCCTTGCATGATTGACGGCGATACCATACTGAGACATGAATCGGTCGCGGCGTGCATCCGGAAGTTCCGGGAGAGCGATTTTTGCTACCCAGTCAGAAACTCGGATGACCGGCAGATCGGGTTCGGGGAAGTACCGATAATCGTTCGCGACCTCTTTCGAGCGTGCAGAAGTGGTCGTACCTTTACCTTCCTGAAAGTGACGGGTCTCGCGGGAGATCGTTCCGCCTCTTCTAACGAGATTTTTCTGTCTGGTGATCTCAAAGGTCAGAGCTTTTTCCACACCTTTGTAGGAGGAGATGTTTTTGATCTCAACACGCTCATGCCCTTTGATAGAGATGTTTGCATCAACGCGGATGCTCCCTTCCTTTTCCGGATCGAAGACGTCGAGATACTCGAGTGTCGCCCGCAGTTTGTTTAAGAGACGGCGTGCCTCTTTGGGCGAGGAAAGTTCCGGCTCTGTAACCATTTCGATCAGCGGGATACCGGATCTGTTGTAGTCTACAAGAGTGTAGTGGCCGCGTTCCTTGTTGCCCATGTGAACGAGACGGCCGGGATCTTCTTCAACATGGATTCGAGTTAAGTTGACGACCTTGGGATTGCCTGCGTCATCTTCGATCTCGATATAGCCGCCTAGCGCGAGCGGGTTATCCCCCATTGTGATCTGATATGCTTTGACCAGATCAGGATAAAAGTAGTTCTTTCTGCAGAATTCTCCCTCATACGGGATGCGGCAGTTGAGAGCTTTAGCAACTTTGAGGGCATACTCGATCGCTTTTTTGTTTAAGACCGGTAAAGCGCCAGGAAGACCCAGACATACCGGACACACATGGGTGTTTGGAGCATCAGCCCGGAAATCTGCCGAACAACCGCAGAACAACTTAGATGCGGTGTCCAACTGACAGTGGACCTCCAGGCCGATGATAACGGTGAAATCTTCATCAGCCATTTAAATCGCCTCCTCATATGCAAGAGCTGCATTTAAAATGGTCTCCTCGCCAAACATCTTCCCCATCAGCTGAAGACCAACAGGCATGCCATGAGCAGTTCCACAGGGAACAGAAATGGCCGGGATGCCGGCGATGTTTGCCGGGACTGTGAGAATATCTGACTGATACATCTGCAGGGGATCAGCTGTGAGTTCCCCGAGTTTTGGAGCTACATTTGGCATTGTCGGACCTGCAAGCATATCGCATGTCTGTAACGCAGCAGCAAAATCACGGGCGATAAGCTGCCTTGCGTGCTGGGCTTTAACATAATATTTTCCATAGTATCCAGCAGTCAGTGCAAAAGTACCGAGAAGGATCCTGCGTCTTGCCTCGTCTCCAAACCCTGCTTCACGAACTTTTGTGTAGGCTTCATGCCAAGGGAGATTCATCTGCGGCTCTGGACCGAAGCGAACACCATCATATCTGCCAAGATTCGAACTTACCTCACAGGTACAGGTCACATAATACGCTGGCAGTGCATACTTCATTGAAGGAAGAGAAACATCCACGATTTTTGCTCCAAGCTCTTCGAGTTTGTCGATAGCCTCGCGAACTTTTGATGCGACATCTGAATCGACACCTTCACCAAAGTACTCCTTTGGAATCCCGACGGTCTTTCCTTTGATGCTAGGAGTGATATTGCCATCATACGGTTTACTGACGCTGGTCGAATCCTTTGAATCGTGACCAGCAATAACGGAAAAGAGCTTGGCTACATCCCTGACATTTGCTGCCATAGGGCCGATCTGTTCAAAAGAATTGGAATAGGCGATGAGACCAAAACGGCTAACCACGCCATAAGATGGTTTTAGGCCAACGATCCCGCACCATGCCGCAGGACATCTAATAGAGCCACCGGTATCTGTTCCAAGGGCCATGGAAACAAGTCCACCTGCGATCGCGGCCGCAGAACCGCCGGAACTGCCGCCGGTCACGCGGGCCGTATCAACCGGGTTCAATGCTGGACCAAAAGCACTATTTTCCGTAGTGGAACCCATACCAAACTCGTCCATATTGGTTTTTCCGGCAATGGTCGCGCCGGCATATTTCAGAAGGGTTATGGCGTGTGCGTCGTAGGGAGGGAGGTATCCTGTGAGTATTTTTGAGGCACAGGTCGTCTCAATATCTTTTGTGGATATGTTATCTTTTATTGAAACACGGATCCCGGCAAGGACACCTTTACCGGATCCGGATATCTCAGTGGTATTCAGATATGCGTTATAGATATCGTTCATCTCAGACCACCTTCGGTGCACGGACATACCCATCTTCAGGGTTGTGAGAATTTCGCAGAGCGTCTTCCTGCGATATGGAGGGGGTGACTTCATCCTCACGGAAGATATTGACGAGCTGGCGCTCGAGAGGTGTTGATGCCTCGAGGGTATCGAGAATGTCAAAGTATTCGAGAATTGCGTTGAACTGTTCGGTAAATTTACCTAGTTCATCGGATGAAATGCCGATATCCGATAGTTCGGCCATATGGAGTACGTCGCTTTCCTTAATCATGATTGAATCTCCTTTTGAGAATTAGTACATTTGTGGTGAGTGTTTATGGGTTTATAAGGATTGTCACTCGGGCAGTAAAAATGTGGGCATTGCCTAGTGATTAACCGTATCGAGGGGCTACTCTGGAGGCAAAAGCGCATATTACATATTATAGTGCGGTTTTATTGATACCTAAAAAAATACAGATGAAAACTACTATCATATCACCCTTCCAAAGATTTGGGAAACAGTCTGCACGTACCAATACAAATCAAATATCAAACGACATCCAAAACGCTACAAAAATTTCGGATGATTAGAAAAACATAAACTAAAAATTCAAAAGTTAAAAAAAATAATTGGTGTTTTCAGAACGGATTTATATCGTTCTGAAGAACACAGTGTTGTTCATTCCCTTTGCACCGAAGAACTTCTTGCAAAATGCTGCGGCAACGGAGGGTGCATATTCTTTGCAACTGAAGATGTCAATGTAGGCTGCATTTTTATCGTTGGCGAAGTGAGCGGAGAGGAGAGAGGTTTCGATGAGCTGTGTCATAGAATATCCTGCGACACGGTCATTTGGACCGAAGTGGATGATCTGCGGCTCGCCAAAGCGT
>DALTVZ010000173.1 GCA_029987315.1 Methanocorpusculum sp. | reverse complement strand
CCAGGAGATGCATGAGGGCGGCCTCTCCTTCCAGGATCTCAAAACCGAACTTCTGTTCTGCGTGCAGAAATTCCCGGAGTTGCTTTCCGCTGCCGTGAACAAGGATCTCGACCCTGTTGCAGGTCTCAAGAAGAACAGCTCCGGAAAATATCTTCCCGGCCTTTTCGAAAAATGCTGCCTCATCCTTGAATCGGAAAAGTCCGAGGACGTCCTCGCGATATTTGCTGTGATCCGCGGTCGCGACCGAAATTTCAGTAAGAAGTGTCCGTGTCATAGATATTTTTTGCAGATATCGGTCGAAGGTACGCTTGCGATGCAGATGTTTTGTATCTCCGCGTCATCGATCACGGCACGAAGGATCTCTGCCCGGCGTGCCTGATCAGGAACGGTTTTTTTCAGCTCCTCACGCAGCGTGTTTTGCAGAAGGACCATGTTGTCGAGCCAGGGGAGGTTTGCCTCCAGATATGATCTGATGAATGCCGGGATGACCGGGGCGGATTTTTCCGTCGTGATGGCGATCTGATATTCTGCCCCAACAACCATCGAAGGGATCCGGATGTTTCCTTCGCCGGTCGCATTATTGTATAACTTCCCGGCGTTTTTTGCCAGGAGGCAGAGCCGTTCGTTCTCCTTTTCATTCGAAAGGGCGGTGATGATGATGTCGTGACGTTGGATCAGCTTCACCAGTTCCTCCCTTTCCATATCATCGATCGCCTGCTGTTTGATGGACGCATTCGTAAAAGAAAAGACCTCGGGTGAGAGTTCTTCGGCGACGATGGTCATCCGGGCGGCCGATATAAAATGCCGGGCCTTCCGTACCCCAACTTCGCCCGCTCCAAACACGAGGACACGGGATGCGGACAGGTCAAGGAACAGCGGTATCATACTATTAGGTCTGCGGCGAATCCGCTTTAATGTACTGTTTTTCTTTCCTCTCTCCAAAGACCTGTTCCAGGATATCACCTGCACAAACAGGCATGAGATGGGTGTAGGAACCAAGAGCATTCTTGAAAACGGCGCCGTCCTTTCCGTTGATGATGCCTGTTCCCCTCGAGAGTGTGTAGGCGAACCGCGTGTCCGGATCCATCACCACGCCGCTATAGTGGAACTCATGACCCCTGAACGGATATGATCTCCCGGAAAGTGAAGCGGTGCCTTCCACATAACGAAGCGTTTTTGCGACCGGCATCGTGGTGTCTCCGGGAAAAACACCGCACATAGGATATGTTGTATCCTCTGTTCTCTCTCCCCATCCTTTTTTGAGGGTGATCGAACGGGTGAGATACATGAGCCCGCCGCACTCCGCATAGATCGGCGTTCCCTTTTTTGCCTCGGTAAGGATGGACTTCCGCATCGAGATGTTCTTGGAAAGCTCATCCGCGAAAAGTTCGGGGTATCCTCCGCCGAAGATATATCCATCGGCATCCGGAAGATCATCCCTGATCGGGCTGAACTTCACCACATCATGACCCTGACTTCGGAGAACTGCTTCCAGCTCCCCGTAGTTAAAGGTGAACGCCTCGTCAAATGCGACGGCGATCTTTTTGGTCGTCGGAGGGCGGGAGGCGAGCGATTCCGTAACATGATTTGGTTGTGGCGTGACGTCTTCTGCCAGTGAGCGGATCGCGTCAAGGTCAACATGCTCGCCGACATGCCGGATGATCCCTTCTATGGTCTTGGCAAATCCGGGATCCTGCATCCCTTCTACAAACGGAACGAGGCCAAGATGCCGCATGGAAAGATCCATCACCGGGCTTCTTGGAACAGCGCCAAGCACCGGGATCCCGCAGTAATGCTCTATTGCTTCGGTCGCTTTTGTCACATGATGCCCTCCGCCGGTGTTGTTGAGGATCACGCCTTTGATCCTCACATCCGGATCGAACGCCTGGAATCCCATCACAAGAGCGGCCGCGGATCGTGTGATGCTTCGTGCGTCTACGACGAGGATCGTCGGGAGGCAAAAGCGTTTGGCGATGGAAGCCGTGCTCCCAACATCGGTGAAGGAGTCGCGGCCTTCATAGAGACCACGGACCCCTTCGACGATGCCGAAGTCCGCACCCTTCGCTCCGTAGGAAAATAGGCCGGCGAGCTGATCGTCGGTCTGGACGAAGCTGTCCAGATTGAATGAAGGCCGGCCGGTCACGCCTGATAGATACGAGGTGTCGATGTAGTCCATGGCGACCTTATAGGTCTGGACGACCTCGGTTTTCGAAAGAAGACCGGCGAGTCCAAGCGTGATACTGGTTTTTCCTGCCCCTGAACGGTCTCCGGAGATCAGAAGTGACTGCATTATAAGCTCCGAATAACGGCTCCAAATTCGCTTTCAACAATGTTGTGGACACCGAGGGTCTTTG
>DALTVZ010000028.1 GCA_029987315.1 Methanocorpusculum sp. | reverse complement strand
TCCGACAAGCGAACATGTTCAAGAGCAGTGATTAGATCAGTGCTCCAGCGGGTCATCATCAAATCAGTAGACCCGGTAGTTCATCATACGCTAAGACCGCTGGAGCCCATCGCCATTCCGGACTAGGCCACGACCCCGCTAACTTTCTTATACAAATTCAGCGTGTGTTGATTTAAGCGTTGTGTTATCCGATTGGACATTCAAATCTTTGTGAGGAAGATGATCCCAAGAAATACTGCCATCAGGATGATCAAGATCAGAAGATAAAGAAGGTCGTGGTTTGTATCAGCGGCTATTTTTTTTTGTACTGGAACGCGAATAATCTCCTCGGGGAGTTCTTTGTAGGGATGCTCCTGTTCGAACTGCTCGAACACGGTGCGTTCCTCCTCGGTAAAATCAGGTTCCAGCTCCAGTTTCTCGTTCACGATCATGTACTTGTCTCTCACAAACCTTATTGTATTTGCCGGTCTATCAGATTCTCATGGTTAAACTCGATGAAGATTTTAAGCCGGCGAAAAAGTATACTACATACTTGGCACTTGCGAGTGTGGTGGTCGTTATCCTTATCTGGGCTTGTTGTGTTGGGTGGGTATATTTTGTAGCGATCGACGAGCCGATTTTTGTTCTGATCGGCCAGATATCTCTTGGGATCCTTGCTTTGCTCGTGGTCTTCGTCCTCTTCTGGTCGCGTCTGTATTATGTTTCGGTCGTTTATCATCTGAATGAAACCGAAATGACCTGGAAACGCGGTGTCTGGTTTAGAAAAACCGGGATCGTTCCCTATAACCGGATCACAAATGTGGATATTGCCCAAGGACCGGTCATGCGGTTGTTTGGCATCTCGAATTTAAAAGTCGAGACGGCAGGTGGAAGTTCAGGAAAGAACATGGCTGAGATCCAGCTCGAAGGTATTTCTGACCCCGAGCCTCTTCGGGCAATGATCATGAACTTCGTTCGCGGGAATGCTCCAAGTCCAGCGGCGACCGGTGTGGACTTCGGCAGACGTGCTGCTCCTGCAGACATGCAGGAATTGCTTGCAGAAGTAACGGCTATTCGAAAACTTCTGGAAGCAGAAAGAAAATAATTTTCTGAAATACCCTTTTTTTTTATACGCTATTTCCATCTGTTTTTCTCATTGCCATGATAGAAACTCTTTTCACCTTTTCTGCCCAAATACAAAGTATGTGTAATGTAAAAGGCACCAAAACCGAAGAAAACTTAGAGTTTGCCTTCGCGGGCGAGTCTAAAGCACGAAACAAGTATAATTACTATGCCTCCCAGGCACGAAAAGATGGATACAACCAGATCGCAGATGTTTTTGATGAGACTGCTCTCAACGAAAAAGAGCATGCAAAACTCTGGTTCAAGATCCTCAACGGCGGAGAAGTACCTGACACCATAGTAAATCTGCTTGATGCAGCTGCAGGCGAACACGAAGAGTGGACCGAAATGTATGCGAGCTTTGCCGTTGTTGCAAAGGAAGAAGGATTTGAGAAACTTGCAAAAACCTTTGAAGGTGTCGCTGCCATCGAAAAATCACACGAAGAACGCTACAGAAAACTTCTTGCAAACATCAAAGACGGCAAAGTCTTCGCCCGCAAGGAAAAACAGCAGTGGCTCTGTGCAAACTGCGGCCACCTCTTTATCGGAGAAAAAGCTCCTGATGAATGTCCTGTCTGTGAGCATCCCCAGGCCTACTTCGAGATCAAAAAGACCAACTACTAATTATTTTTCAACCTATTTTTCTGCTCCGCTTTTGGATACACAAACGAGAGACCCAGATCAAAAAAAGTTCAGGTTTTTAGAACCCGAATATGAATGCAAAGATCACATATACCAGAAACGAGACCCCCGCTGAACAGGGTATCGTGATTATCCACGCGGTAACCATTTGACGGACATTACCCCAGTTCACGGCCCCGATACCGCGAGTGACGCCTGTTCCCATGATTGTGCCGCTTGCCACATGGGTCGTAGAGACCGGGACCCCAAACGATGTCATAAACGACAGCACTATTCCGCCGGAAACTGCTGCGGAAAAACCCTGATACGGTTGGATCCTTGTGATCCCTGACCCCATTTTCTTGATGACCCTCCAGCCCCCCGATAAAATACCAATTGCGATAGCAAAACCAGATAAAAGAATCACCCAGAGTGGCAGTTCACCAGTGGATGTTGCAAGACCCGTTGAGATCAATATCGCAAAAATAATGCCCATCGCATTCTGTGCATCGTTTCCTCCAAGGCTTGTTGCCTGGAAACCGGATGCAAGAATCTGAGCTCGCTGGAACCATTTATTCAGGAGCATCGGGTGGGAAGATCGTTTTGCTGTGATACGTGTCAATAGCTTAGTAAATGAATATGATACGACCAGCCCGAGTATGGGAGAAACGCAGATGAAAAGAATGATAGCAAGAAGACCTGAAAATGCAAAAATGCCCGCAATCATTGCTGCTGGTACGGCGGCAATTGCCCCCACGCCCACCCCGATCAGCAGAAATATTTTCATCGAATTTTTGGAGACCAATGCAATGACCAACATTACGATTGCACCAAAAATCGCTCCGAGAATCAGATAATATATCATTCCAAAAGCCATCTCGGCTGTCGGCCAGTTTACGGCAGCGAGACCTCCGGCGGCAATTCCAGCTCCCATCAGACCGCCGACAAGTGAGTGAGACGAGGAGACTGGGATACCGGACCGCGAACAGAAATTCACCCAGAAAACAGCTCCGCAAAGACCGATCAAAAGAAGAATGGGGGTAAAAATTTCTGGATTTACTATGCCTTTCCCAATAGTTTTTGCAACAGCGGTCGAAAAAATAAACGGACCTGCAAAACAACAGATCGATGCAAGCAAAACCGCATTTCTTGGAGTGAGCGCACGGGTCGCTACCACTGTGGCAACAACATTGGATGCATCATTTCTCCCGTTCGAAAAATTGAACGCGAGTGCAATGAGGACCCCGAGAATGACGATAACAAGGGTAACTGTATCCATGCTTTCTCACGTGTGACGAATCAGAATTGCTGAAAATACATGGGAGACGTCTTCGCATTTGTCGGTAGCGATCTCCAAATTTTCATAGATATCCTTGAGTTTGATGATCTCGATAGCATCACTCGATTTGAACAGATTCCTGATTGCATTCGAAAGGATCTCATCGGCCACATTCTCCAGACGGTTGATCTCGATACAGCAACCTTTGATAGTATCTGTATCTTTGAGGGTGCGAAGACCGCTGATACCGGTTTTGATCTCCTCTGCTGACTGTCGAATGCATTTTGCGAACTCGATCATGAATTGATCCGTTTTTTTCACCTCATAGATAAGAAGCATCCGCACGCAGTCATCGATATAGTCGACCACATCATCAAGAGCGGTAACAAGTCTGGCGATCTCTTCAGGTTCAAAAGGAGTGATGAAGGTTCGGTTCAGTTCGTCGTATGCTCTATGGGCGATCGCATCTCCCTGGTGCTCGATCTCCTTCATCTTTCGGTATTTTTCCTCGATATCTGTATAATCGGAAAATGTATTGACCAGCATTTCTGCTGCCTTACAGACCGTCTCTGCTTGTTCTTCAAACAGAGCAAAAAAAATCTTGTCCTTTGGTACGATTAAACTCTTTAGACCCATCAGTTTCCTCGAATTATACATACATTCGTTTCGCATGTTACATGAAGGTTATCATATGTGAAGTATAGGGAAGCTATTGTCTCTATTGATAGCTGAATGAAGTCTTTATACCCTGTCGATGCTAACACTACTGCAGAGATTAAACCTATGTTCTTAATTGGTGAAGCACTCGTTGGTGATGGGGCAGAACTCGCTCACATCGACCTCATGATCGGAGATAAAAACGGCCCGGTCGGCATGTCATTCGCAAATGGTTTGACACAGCTTTCTGCAGGTCACACTCCTCTTCTCGGCGTTATCCGCCCCAACCTTCTGCCAAAACCGGCAGTTCTGATCGTCCCAAAGGTAACGCTCAAACACACCGAGCAGGTCACCCAGATTTTTGGTCCCGCCCAGGCAGCGGTCTCCAAAGCAATAGCAGATGCATTAGAAGACGGCATTTTTGCGGGCTTGGATGTTGAAGAGAACGTTATTGTTGCAAGCGTTTTCATCGATCCCTCGGCAAAAGATTTCAATAAATTATACCGCTTCAACTATGGAGCAACGCGCCTAGCCCTCTCCCGCGCTCTTGATAAGTTCCCTGACACTGCCACTGTACTTAAAGAAAAAGACAGAGCAGCTCACGGAGTTATGGGATTCAAGGTCCAGCGTCTCTGGAACCCACCCTACCTTCAGGTCGCTATGGACCTTGTCGATATGAAGCAGGTCGAACGTGTTTTGACCAGCGTTCCGCAGAACGATCACGTTATCTTTGAGGCAGGCACTCCGCTGATCAAACAGTTCGGTCTTAGCGTCATCGACGAGATCAGAAAGATCCGCCCGAACTGTTTCATCGTTGCCGACTTGAAGACCCTTGATACCGGCAACCTTGAGGCACGCATGGTCTCAAACGCCGGTGGAGATGCAGCAGTCGTTTCAGGTCTTGCACCAATCGAAACTATCGCATCATTCATCAAAGAGGCAAAGAAGTGTGGTATCTATGCGATTATCGATATGCTCAATGTCGAGGAACCTGCAAAACTTATCGAGTCCCTTGGTAAGATGGGTGGCATCGCTCTTCTTCCGCAGTATGTCGAGATGCACCGTGCGATCGACAAAGAGTCTACCGGTGATTACAGCTGGGGGGATATCAAGAAGATCAAGGAAGTTGCAAAGAATTACAATGCAAAGATTCTTGTTGCGACCGCAGGTGGGATTCGTCAGCCTGTTGTCAAGAAAGCACTCGCAGCAGGAGCAGATATTGTTGTCGTCGGTAGAGCGATCACCGCAAGCAAGGATATCAAGAATGCAGCAGAAGGCTTCCTTGAGGAACTCGATTCTGAAGAGATCGATCAGTTCCGTATCATGACCGACTTCTAAGCCGGTCCGACTCGCGGCTCATGCCGCAAATCATTTTTTTAAGTTCCTAATTTTCTGTAGATGTATCTGGATTCAGATCAATAAAAAAAAATAAAAATAGTTTTGAAAAATTAGAATTTTGGTTTTGTTTCCACGACTTTTGCCAGCAGGTGGATCGCAGACTCAAGATCTTTTAAGTCGATGACCTCCACAGGTGAGTGGATATATCGTGCCGGGACCGAGAACGGAACGCTCGGGATGCCTCCGCGTTCGTAGTTGATAGCAGAAGCATCGGTGTTCCCGCCATCTCCGACCTCGACCTGGCAGGGAATATTATGTTTCTTTCCTGCCTTCACGAGCCAGTCAACGATCCGTGGATCTGCCAAGTGGCCGCGGCCGCTTGCCGAAGCCATGCCGATGACCGGTCCCTTGCCCATATACACAGGGGCCTTGCGGCGTTCGACTCCGGGGGAGTCTCCTGGGATCGTTACATCTGTTGCTATTGCCACGTCAGGATCCAGACTGTATGCACTCGTCTTCGCTCCCTTGAGTCCGACCTCTTCCTGCACGGTGAACACTGCGTATACGGTGTGCGAGGTCTTCATCTCTTTCAGGGCGCCGATAAGCATCGCACAACCAGCACGGTTGTCCATTGCCTTTCCTGTGACGGTGGTTCCGGCAAGTTTGACATATTGACGATCCATCGTGACC
Source organism: Methanocorpusculum sp. (assembly GCA_029987315.1). GTDB lineage: Archaea > Halobacteriota > Methanomicrobia > Methanomicrobiales > Methanocorpusculaceae > Methanocorpusculum. The sequence continues at coordinate 8,061 of DALTVZ010000028.1, read as the reverse complement.
GCCGTTCCAACGGTAATTCCAAGAGCCTCTACCTCTTCGGGTGATGTTGCTCCGACATCGATGAAAAGATCCGCCAGATCGATCGGCTTTTTCTTGTCCTCTTCGGTCATCACATGCGGTGGTTTGTTACCGAGAACGCCGTAGACCGGACCTTTTTCTCCATGCAGGATCACTCTCTGGGTCACGAGGACCGGATTGAACCAGCCGCCAATCGTGACAAACCGGATGAACCCGCGTTCGTCCACGAATTGGACCATCAGCCCGATCTCATCCATGTGGGCCGCGAGCATGATCTTAAAGTCATCGCCTTTCTTGACCGCGATCATATTGCCCATTTTGTCAGTTTTTATCTCATCCACATATCCGGCGATCTCATCGCGGATGATCTTTGCGACTACAGTTTCACGGCTCGAGATACCATGTGCGTTCGAGAGTTTTTCCAGTAATGTATTGATTTCGTTAAGTTCCATTTAAGCCACGACCTTTCGTATTCTTTCAAGAGCGATATTAATGTTTTTCTGGGATGTTGCATAGCTCATTCGGGCATATCCTGCACCATTCGAGCCGAATGCCGCACCCGGCGTGATGATAACGCCTGCCGCCACGATCTTCATGACCGTGTCATGATCTAATTTTGGGAATGCATAGAATGCCCCTTCCGGCATGCTTACGGAGATCCCCATCTCACGAAGTCCGTTGATTATGAGGTCACGCCTCACTTCGTACTCCTTCTTCATCACACCTATCGATGACTGGTCGCCGGTGTATGCTTCAAGAGCCGCATACTGGGCGATCGAGGTTGGGCAGGCAAGAGAGTACTGCTGGACTTTTACCGCCTGGTCGATGATATCCTTGGACCCTGCCATAAATCCGATGCGCCACCCAGTCATTGCATAGGTTTTGCTCACCGCGTTGATCGTGATGACATTGTCGCCAAACGTTCCCGCGCTCACAAATTTTGTGTCGCCGTAACAGAATTTTTCATACACCTCATCGGAGAGAACGGTGACGCCATAATCAGCTGCGGACTCGACAACGGCTTTTATCGTCTCCTTTGTCTCCACCGCGCCTGTAGGATTTGCCGGACTGTTCAAGACCATGACTTTGGTCTTCTTGTCTGAAAAGTGTTCTTTGAGCGCCTCGACATCCAGATGAAGATCCGGCCTAAGAGCGACCGGGTCGGGAATTCCCCCGGCGAGTGTTGTGAGTGCACCGTACGAGACGAAGCCCGGATTATTGAACACGACCTTCTGCCCGTTTTCGATCAGCGAGAGGATCGCAGCATGAAGGGCACCTGATCCTCCTGCGGTGATGAGGATGTTTGCTGGGCCATAGGAAAGTCCGTTCTCCGACTTAAGTTTTGCAGCTACTGCGGCACGGAGTTCATCGATACCTGCATTGTTTGTGTATCCTGTTTTGCCTTCAGAAATTGCTTTGATCGCGGCATCTTTGATATTTTGCGGTGTGTCAAAATCCGGTTGACCAAGACCCATATTGATGGATCCGGGAGCTGCCGACTCAAACATCTTTCTTATGCCTGAGATATCAATCGATTTTACGCGTGATGTGAACTCTGTCATATCACTCAATATTGGTGTGCCGGCGTTTCAGTTCGGCCTCATCGATTTTTCTCATGTCCATCAGAGTCGAGATCACCGCATCACCAAACATCAGTGAGGATGTCTCGAAGATGGTTCCAAGCGGGGCAAACGAGCGGTGTTCGCCGAGCATTTGCCTGATCTCATACTCGTGAGCATCGCAGGTGACCGGCTCGCGCTGGGTCTCGATCTCAATAACAAAGTCAGCGATATGTCCTATCCTTGATTTTGGATTGGATGAGACCAAGGCGACCTTTGCTCCAAGGCTTTTTGCCGTTTCTGCGATCTCTCCAATGGTTTTCGTGTTTCCTGATCCGGAAAATGCAACGATCAGATCATTGGTATCGACCGCCGGAGTGATGGTCTCGCCGACGACATATGCGGTAAAGCCTGTGTGCATCAAACGCATCGCAAAGGATTTTGCTACCAGTCCCGACCGTCCGGCGCCCATCACATAGATGCGCTTTGCACTTAGTATCGCATCAAGAAATGCATCCACCTGATCTGAAGAGATTTTTTGAGCGATGGAATCAACGCGTGACGCCATCAGGCTCATCATATTTTGAACGGAGACTCCGTAATTCATAGTTGTTTATTATGGGCTGTACAGATAGAAGAGGATGTTGGAACCGGCGTCTATTTTTCCGCTGCTGTACGAAATGATGAAAAAAGAAGAAGGGATGGTATCTCACCAGATGTCGTAATGTGCGTGCCCTTCGGGATCCATGCGCTCAGGGTGAGCCTCGGGCGGCATACCCCTGCCGATGGAAAGAATCGCGACCGGTCGGACGTGAGCAGGAAGATCCAGTGTTCCTTTGACCTCCTGTTCGTCGAAGGCTCCGATCCAGCAGGTGTGCAGACGGAGTGCGTGGGCCGCAAGCATCATGTAGGTGGCCGCAATTGTCGCATCCTGTACTGCGTAGAGAATGCCTCGGTCGGCATGACGAGACATTGACCGGATGTAATTTGCACAGATGACGAGCGCTGAACCGGCATCTGTGATTTGATGCTGGTTTCCTGCCGCGTCACTAAGAAGTTCGAGCTGGCTTGGATCGGTCACGATAACAACGTCCCAAGCTTCAAGATTGCCGGCAGACGGAGCGGAGGCCGCGGCTTTGAGAAGGTAGTCCTTCTCCTCTTCGGTGAGACAGTCCGTCTCATACTCGCGGACCGAGTAACGGGTCGCAAGGAAGTTTTGGAATTCAGATAAGTCCATGTTCGTTCAAAACTGTGTATGCTCCTGCGGCAACAGTGGTAATTGGGGTCATCGCTTCGCCTGCTTTGTCGGATGCAAGCCCGAACTGATTCGATTCAGCAAGCCCGATCACCTCAAGCAAAACGGCGGCCGCCAGATCGAACTCTTTTGCCCCGGTCTGTTTTGTCGCAGCTCTACAGTCACCTGCAAGAATATCGGTCAGCGTGATCAGAATGGTTTTTGCGCCGGCCTTCTCCTCTTTTTTCAGGGAGGTGATGGTTACAAACTGGTGGGCGATCATCATGATGTCGAGCTTGAGCCGCTCGGCGAGATGGTAGCGCAAAAGTGCGTCTTTTGGTGTAAGTTTCATGATTACCTTGTTTCTCGGGAGGGGATAAATAACATCTGATAAACGACTATTTATGTATCGTTTCCGTTCATGAGCCCTGTGATCCGTTCAGGGTGAGTATACACGGTGAATCGCGGCGGTCTTGCAAAGCAGATAAGCGTGATGCCTGACCTTTCCGCTAGACAAACGCCCGCGCTGGTTGCGGCCGCACGTGATACGATGATCGGGATCCCTGAATTTGCTATTTTGGCGATCATTCCCTGAGGCATCCTGCCGGTACATCCAAGGACACATTCCTCGGGCTCAAGATGATCAAGGACCATATGGCCGATGACTTTGTCGACTGCGTTGTGTCTGCCAATATCATTTGCCGAGAAGATCACCTCTCCCCGGTAATACAGGACTGCGCAGTGAAGTGCTCCTGTTTGATCCCACTGCTCGGTGTTGATGCTTCTTCGAATGGTAAAAATTTCCTCAGGCGTGATCCGCCCAACATCCTTCACACGCACAGATGTATCACGCGGACAAAATCCCCCAGCCGATTCCATCTTGTAGCAGACTTCTGATATCTCACCCGCTTCAACATAAATATTAGAGCCCGCTACCTTGACCGAATGAATATTTTTGGCGATGCCCGCGGCAACGAAAAACCCTGCGCCAAGTTCATCCAGAAACTCCAGCGTTCCGACATTGTCCAGGTATTTTTCTCCGTTCAGGTACAGGGTAACGGATCCCTCGGTAACGACCGGATCAATGGATCTTGTGACTTTTCCATTGTCATATCTCCAGCCGGAGAGTTTTGCCTCATCATCGTTGTCCATTTCATCTTTAGACTCAACCGAGGGAAATCCTGCGATCCTTTCCGGATGCGAGTATACGGTGAACCGATTCTCTCGGGCAAATCCGATGAGCGTTATCCCCTCCTCTTTCGCGAGCACCGCACCCGGGTATGTCACCGCAGTTCGTCCGACGATGATCGGGATGCCGGCGTTCACTGCCTTCATGACCATCCCCTTTGGGAGTCTACCGGTGCATCCAAGAACACACTCGCTCGGGTCTATCCCCTGCAGGATCATGGATCCGATTACTTTGTCAACGGCATTGTGTCTTCCGACATCACTGGAGATGGCAACTATTTGGTGATCATGCCACAAGGTAGCACAATGGAGACCGCCGGTCTGCCTCCAGACCTCCACATCCATCGATTCCCGAATAGCAAAGATATCCTGTGGATCCATCATGATCTTTGCCGAGATCTGATCTTTTTTTTCTGCGGACAGAAGATCATCGAACATCTCAGCCTCCACGAATACGTTGTTGCCGGCGATCTTTACCGTCAGGATCTTTTTTGCGGCGCCCGCGGCGATAAAAAACCCTGCTCCAAACTCCTCCAGCATATCACAGCTCGCGACGATATGCAGATACTCCTTGCCGTTCAAATACAGGACGATCTCATCTTCGCATGCGACAATATCGCTGATCTCCGTGGAGTTTCCATCACTCCAGAGCATAGCTGGTTGTTTTTGTATCATATCGCTCTCTTCAGCTGGTTTTTTGTGCTGGGTCATGGTCGTTTTTGTGCTGAATATATTTCACTTTCGACGATAATGAGAATCATTCGTACAGTGAATAGACGATTCAATATTTTGGTCTGATACCTAATAGGATTATGGATAATCCCGCAAAAGAGAATGTGCTAAAAAAATCAAGGGGATATTTGGGGTTCTCATCGGACCATTTCGCCATGGAGCGTCAGGTCGAGACCGATGTATTCCTCATCTTCGGAGACCCGCATACCGATCGTTTTGTCAACGATCCAGGCAATGAGATAGGTCATACCGAAGGCAAAGGCGGCTGTCACGCATGCATCGAGGATCTGGATGCCGAGCAGATATCCGTTTCCTTCAAGAAGTCCCGAGACCCCGCCGATTGCGGAGACTGCAAAAATACCACAGGCAATCGTTCCCCAGAATCCTCCAACTCCATGGATAGACCAGGCATCGAGACTTTCGTCGAATCCTTTTTTCACTCTCCAGATAAGGGCATAATAACAAAGGACTCCGGCGACTGCCCCAATGAATAGAGCCGCCCACATGTCAATGAATCCTGCGCAGGGAGTGCTCGCTCCAAGACCTGCGATGGTTCCCGAAATGAAACCGAGTGAACTGGGTTTCCCGTGTCGCCAGTTTGCGAGCATCCAGGAAATCGTTCCGGCGGCTGCAGACAGAAGAGTCACCATGATCGCATGGATGGCGAGTCCGTTTGCGGCAAGAGCACTACCGCCGTTGAATCCCATCCATCCAAAGAGGAGTACTCCTCCGGCAAAGAAGGTGAGAGGGATGTTCTGGGGATTGAAGTTGTATGAACCGAACCCTGACCGTTTTCCAATGTAAATGGCGAGCGCGAGCGCGCTGAATCCTGCACTGATATGAACGACTGTCCCTCCGGCGAAATCCAGTGCGCCGAGCTGCTGAAGCCAGCCTCCCCCCCAAAGCCAGTGGGCGATCGGATCATAGACGAAGGTGGTCCAGAGGATGCCGAAGACGAGAAACGCCCCGAACTTCACGCGTTCGGCGACACCCGACACGATGATCGCAAGTGTGAGGCCGGCAAAGGTCATCTGGAATGCGGCAAACAGCAGGTCAGGAATCTGGAGTCCAAGCTCCGTCCCAAGACCGACCCCGGTAAAACCGATATGTTCCAGCCCGCCTATCACTAACGTATCGGTTCCAAATACCAGCGAGTAGCCGAGCAGGAACCACTGGAGGATCACGATCATCAGGGACGCGAATACGAGCATCAAAATCGAAATAAAGTTCTTTTTGCGAACCATACCGCCATAGAATAGACCTAAGGCGGGCGTCATTAAAAGTACAAGGGCAGTGGAAGCAAGTACCCAGGCAACAGATCCGGTGTCAATCATTTATATTGAGTCTCCATCAAGGATCCGGGAGCCAGGGTCTGTGATACAGGACAGACCTCTGGTCCCGGTTCACAGATATTTTACAATGGACTTATTGTCTGTATAAATATATATATTATGACACTGATTAGCATGTCACATGCTATCATACAAAAGTCTCCTGTCAAGCAGACGGATCGCTCTGTTCTGCCGCGGTTTCTTTTATCAGCGGAAGGATGTTTTTGAGCAGATGTTTTATGAGAAGAGAAACTGACGGATTTCCGGTGGAAAATGTCCCGATCTCCTGTCCCTCGAGTTTCCCGATACTCAGTGTGTCCTGCCGGTCTGCGTGTATCGTTAGTTCAAATTCAGGTTCGGTCCCCTAGCCGTCCGAAGGACGCTGATCCATAAAAACCTTCATTTCTAGTAGAAGTTTGTAGTAACGAATGGGAAAAAGAGCTGGATTGGTGTCTTCTCCAGTAAAGCTATGAACGTATCGATGATTGGGATTGTGGTTTTTCTCGTTATGGTAATGAATGTCCCATTCTTTATAGAATACCCGAAGCTGGCTCCTGTGGATATTGTCCCGGTCATCGGCATCGCTTGTTTAGCGATCCTTGCTGCGTCGCGGATAGAGATACGAAAACATCTGCAGCAAAATAATATGTTTTTGGGGCAAGGCCCTTTCTTGATTTATTCTTTTGGTGGGACATCCTGTCCTTTTTCATCGATGAACAGCACCGTGAGGATATTTTTTGCATCCTCTTCATGCAGTTTTTCGAACAGAAGGTAGAGAAGTTTCACGTCTTCGGATCCAAGAGGGAGATTTTTATCCTTGTTCTTGGTTATCCTATTGATTGCGTCCGTTTCGACAGGGGTCAGCTTCGAGCCGTACGCCTCGGTGAATCTCTCAACTCTCTGGCGCCAGGGTCCCTGCCGGGATGTGTTGATGATTTTTCGAAAGTCCAGATCCTTTTTCGGGATCGAGATCTCAGGAGCTCTCGTGACGGTCCCGTTTTTTGTAAGTGGTGTGGCCGGAGATTTTAGCGGGCTTGCATTGGGTCTGGATGGTGGAAAGACCCTCTCGTGAACAACCTTCTGCACGCTTGGTGCCGGGCGTCTTCCATTGTCCTGTGTTTGACCCAGGATCTTAAAACCGTTCCCGTACTTTGTCAGGATCTCATCATCGACGACCTTTATTTTCAGATCCCAGAGTTTCATCCCGATATCGGTTATTCTGAAGATGGTGGTGTCGGTCTGTTCGATCATACCGGTTTTGATGAGATAGAACAGCGCGTCGTTCACCTTCGCATCAAAGATCCCTTTACCTCTCACTCCTGATTGCATGATCTGTTCGTCAAGTGTCAAACTGAATACCGCAACGAGGCTATCTTTGATCTCTTTTCTTTTATGCGGCACACCGTCTGAGAGGAAGTTTATGATCGGCGCATACATTAGGGAATACTGATTTGGGAGAGGCATGATACTTACGGGCTAGAAGGAGTGATAAACATTTATCCTTTTCGTCATATATTGCTGATATCTATATGTACTAAGCCGCGCAAATCTCATTCATATGACTACTACTGATGGTCGATATCTCCTTCATGATAATCAGGTGAAAGAGAACATCGCCCGTGCTCTTTGGATGCGGGAGTATGATCCTGATCTGATCCCACCGGAGATCCTGGATCGGATCGGTGACCAGAAAAACTCCTGTTCTGCCTTTGGGAAACGGATGCGTCTGCGGCTCGCCGATCTGCTCACCACCCCGGAGAGCTTCAATCCGGATTATACCGCCCGGTACACGACCCTCGTCAAATATGCCGAGGAGATCACTGCTCATCAGGCATATGCGATGATCAATCTCCTTGGGTTGGACAGTGCACGCGGATATCAGGAGCTTCCTACCGACAAAAAATACATCTTTCCAGAGGATGACCGCCCGCAATTTGAGTATCAGGTCGGCTGGCACTTCTTTGTTGGAAATGTTTTCGATACGAAGGGTCGCGAGTAC
>DALTVZ010000172.1 GCA_029987315.1 Methanocorpusculum sp. | reverse complement strand
CCTTTTGTTTCTTGAGATGTGATAGTTTGGTCGTCCATATTTTTACCTTACTAAAGACTCGTCCTTTAGATATACTAACCTTATGTGCGGCAGGATAGCAAGACGGATACTAGATACAAAAGTCTTACAACGGACTTATGATTTATCGAGCGAGGAGAAACTCAAACACGTTTTAGCGACTCTGTGTTTGTGTGCGTGCGTGGGATGTGTACGTGCATTCACGTGAAAATAATATTTTTTGATTTGTGTGTGGAAAAATGATGAGTTATTTGACGGTTGCTATTTTTATCCAACCGACCTACAATTGATTATCTTATATACTCTGATGGTTTGTTGTGTCCTGGAATACTGATCAATCTAGAAATTTACAAGTGTTAAAAAAGGAAAGAGGGAATGGAACATTAGGTAGTGAAGCCGTCGGAGGGACTTGAACCCTCGGCCTGCTGATTACGAATCAGCCGCTATACCGCTAAGCCACGACGGCACGCTTCTGTGCTCAAACATATTGCCTGTTGGACAATAAATAAGTTATTGGTTTATGAATACCCTTGCAGGGTCGAGGTATCATTTTCGGGTCCATGCGCCCCGACCGAGATATGTCCAAACTTCGCTTCGTACTCATTCACGCTTTTTTGCAGGGCCGCAAGAAGTTTCTTCGCATGTATCGGGCTGATTGCGACGATCGACTTTGCTTTTGCCTGATTTCCAACAGGGATATGATGCAAAAATATCATCGTGAACTCATCATCCTTGAACGCGATCTGGATCATATTGCTATACACCGGGTCAAGGTTTTGCGGTATCTGGACGTTGAGTTCATTGTTTACCATAATCATTAATAGTGAGGTAAACGAACTTATGTCTATGGAACCATCATCCCGGGACGACATGATTTCTGTCACAGATGTGGTGAAAGCGGGCACGTGCCCGATGCAGCTCTACCTCGCAAAATCTTCCAAGTCCCCCTATGAGGAGCCGATTTCCTATACGGTCGCAAAACAGCTCTCCTATTATCTGGGGGATATCCTTTCAGTAGAGGACATATGGGAAGAGGGGCTGAAAAATATGGTGCCGGAGGATCAGCCTGCTCTTTCATATCTTGAAAATATGGTGGCTGCCTGCAGCAAAGTGACCTGGCGCCAGGCAGAACAGTATGATGTATCTGTTTTTTCTGAAAAATATGGGATCTATGGAAAGGTCGACCGGTTCTTTGATGATAGTTTTTCCCTCATAAAAAGCGGGGCGGCTCCAACGCGCGGGATCTATCTAACTGACCGTCTCAGAGTAGCCTGTTACGCGGTATGTCTTGAGGAGATGCTTGGGAGACCCTATTACGGGCGGGTCGAGTATCTTGGTTCCGGGACTATACGCAGTGTTGTGGTCGAACCAAAGGACAGACGTGCTCTGTTCCTCGCACTTCGCGTAGCAGAAAAAGTGGTTAAAGGCGGGATCCCAAAAGTGGTCCGTGGTCCGTATTGTTCCTGGTGCAGATTCCAAGAAACCTGTTCCGCTGTTGAAAAGCCCAAATCCCTCTTTTCTAAAATGATATCAAAGACATAACATAGATATTGTGAGAAAAAGAACATACTAAGTTAATCATGACCTTTGAACTCTCAGAAGATATTCTCGAAGCAATACTCAATACCGGGAAGGAGACGGTAAAGGTCTCGAATCTGGAAGATCTGGTACACAGCGATACCACAGGGCTCAGTAAAGCGGTCACCTGTCTCAAAGACAAAGGATATGTCACCGAGTCAACGGCTGGACTCACTCTTACCGACAAAGGATCGGTCAAGGCGGCTCAGGTTGCACGGAAACATGCAGTTCTCACAAGTTTTCTCACCGATGTTTTAGGAACTGAACCGGATGATGCGTCAAAGGAGGCATGCATCATGGAGCACAGCATATCCTCGGAGACGATCGAACTTCTGGACACGTTCCTCGAAAAGCGCGGCTCGGAACATAAACCCGGCCGCGGAAGAGCATGGAGACGTGGAGGCGGCGAGCCGGCAAAGACCGACTCTCCGGGACACGAAGGGCATGCCGAACTCACCAAACGTAATCCGATCGTGTCTCTCTCTGAGTGTCAGGAAGGTTCTCTTCTGCATGTATCCATGATCCGGTGCTTTGCAAAACACAGCCGTCTCATCGATCTCGGCGTCATTCCCGGTGAACTGATAACCCTTAGACGCAAACTCGATAATAACGCAGTGGTAATAACCGTAAAAGGATGTGACATCGCCTTAAGCCCTGAGGTCGCTGAGAACATCATGGTCGAGCGGTGTAACGCTCAATGATGCGCCGGGCAGTCCTGATTGGGAACCCCAGTGTAGGTAAATCCCTTATTTTCAATCATCTGACCGGTCTTGGCGTCGAGGTGAGTAATTACCCCGGGACGACAGTTGGCCTGATGTCCGGGGTCGTTCGTTACAATGACACAGAATTTACTCTCGTGGATCTGCCGGGGATCTATTCTCTCTCAGGAAAATCTGGCGAGGAGCAACTGGTTCGCGAGTATCTTATCACCGGTGACGCTGACCTGATCGTCGCGATCTTAGATGCCAAGCATCTCGAGAGAAATCTGTATCTCCTGCTGCAGGCCGCCGAGATAAGAAAACCTCTGGTGATCGTTCTTAACATGATGGACGATGCGCGGTCCGCCGGAAAGATCATCGATGGTCCTGCTCTTTCAAAAAAGTTTGGCGTTCCGGTTGTCGAGACCATTGCCACCCAGGGAAAAAATCTGGAGAAGATCGCCGACTATGTCATTGCCGAGGAGCTGTTTGTTCCAAAGATCGTTCCGCGATACGATCATCACATCGAGGCGGCGGCAAAGAGTCTGCAAAAACATTACGATCTTTCGGAAGCCGAAGCTCTTTTAGCACTCGAAAATGTTTCCCTCAGTACGCTTTCGCCCGAGGTGATGGAAAGTGCCTCGGTCGTTTCCGAGGAGATCCAGAAACGCCACATGATGTCTCCTAAGCAGATCATCGCGGCAAACCGGCATAACACAGCAAAGACGATATCTGATGAGGTAACCACGTTCGCTCCTTTGAAAAAACTCCTCGATCTTGACTCGCTTCTGACGAGAGGGTTCCCCGGCATCCCCATCCTGATCCTTACGATGGTGGGAATACTTGGTATCGTTTTCCTGCTTGGAGGATTTTTGGAGGAGGCCATCACCGGAGTGATGTCAACGTATCTTCTCGATCCGTTCCAAGCTCTAAACCTTGCACCATTTCTGGATACCGTCGGTAGCGCGGTTATCCTCGCTCTCATGTCCGGTCTTGGGATCGCGTTTCCTTACGTATTTTTGTTTTATATCTTCATCTCGATCCTGGAAGACACCGGATATCTGACACGGGCCGCATTTCTTGCCGATCGAGGAATGCATAAGATCGGGCTCCACGGGCAGGGTCTGATCCCGCTCGTTCTCTCGTTTGGGTGCACTGTCCCTGCGATCATGAGCACACGCTTTCTCCCAACCAGGCGTGAGCGGATCATTGCCTCTGTTCTCGTCACGATGCTCCCCTGCTCGGCGAGAACCGTGGTTATATCAGGTATCGTTGCCTCTTTTGTCGGGTTTGGCGCCGCTTTTTCTATCTACGGGATCATCTTTGTCCTGGTTTTTATTATAGGCTGTATTCTTTCACGCGTGACACCGGGTGAACAGTACGGGATGATCCTTGAGATGGCCCAGCTCCGCCGCCCGATCCCGAAGTACGTGGTGAAAAAAGCATGGATGCGGGTACGCGAATTCCTGTATATCGCGATGCCCCTTCTTCTGATCAGCAGTATATTCCTGGGGATCTTCGAATATTTTGGCCTGGTCACGTTGTTCCAGTCATTTATCGATCCGATCTCAACTGCAGTTCTTGGCCTGCCCGGATTTGCATTCACTGCGCTGATGTTTGGCATCCTCAGAAAAGAGATGGCGTTTGAGACCCTCGCGATTTTAGGAGGAACGACCGATCTCGGCTCGATCCTTTCGAGCTCACAGCTCTATATTTTTGCCTTGGTGTGCGTTCTCTTCGTTCCATGTATCTCGACCATCGCCATTCTGATGAGGGAGATCGGGATAAAAGGCGCCGCCCTTATCACGGCGTTCACTCTTATTCTCGGGACCTCTCTTGGGGCACTTCTGCATTTTATCTTCATGCTGTTTTGAGCGGAGATGTCCAAACTCCCTCTCAATAAAAATAACATGACCGAGAGCCTATAGTATAGTAACAATGCTGACTTTTATCGGGCTTGGCCTCTTTGACGAATCTGACGTATCGGTCCGTGGTATGGATGCCATTCGATCCGCTGACACGGTGTTTCTGGAGGTGTACACCTCGGTCCTTACCGGCGCCCCGATCGAACGGCTCGAAGCGTTCTATAATAAGAAGATCACCCCCCTCTACCGTGAGGATGTGGAGATCCATGCAGACAAGATCCTGGATGCGGCAGAGTCTGGAAACGCTGTTTTTCTGACCGCTGGCGACTCAATGATCGCGACTACCCATTCGGATCTTCGTATCCGGGCGGCCGACCGAAACATTCAGACGAAAATCATCCACGGTGCCTCTATCACGACGGCGGTCTGCGGCCTTTCGGGTCTGCAGAACTACCGTTTCGGCAAATCCGTTTCGGTCCCCTTCCCGTATGGAAAATGGTTCCCGATGACCCCGATCGAGGTCATCTCGGCAAACCTGAAGGATAATCTTCACACGCTGGTTTTTCTTGACATTCAAAAGGACAAGGAACGATACATGAAGATCTCCGAGGCAGTGGAGCTTTTAGAGGAGCAGGCACGCCGCATGGATGCGAAGATCCCGCTGTATGTCGGTATCGCCCGTGCAGGATCTCCCGAGCCCGTGGTCCATGCAGGAGATTCTGAAGAAATGAAGACCTTTGATTTCGGCGCTCCTTTGCACATCCTTATCGTTCCCGCCCTACTCCACGACATCGAGCGTGAATATCTCGAGAGGTTTGCAGGTCTATGCTGATCGACGCATATGGGAAGATTTTTGCAAACTCCGGTTTCGAGAGTCTCGTCTCGAAGGATACGGTCCTTGGCGAGAACGCGGATGAGATCATCGAGATGGTCTCCTGTTATGCCTCAGACGGTAGAGTTTTTTTCAAAAAAGGCGATCTGGTGAATGCGGCGGCCTCGTTTGCGTACGGCCATGGATGGCTGGACGCCGGGCGATATCTCGGATATCTAGCCGGCTCTCCCTTTGCCCCGCCGGGAATCGATGACTCTCTTCCTGATTCTCTTGCCGGGCATCTGAACGAGAAGACCCATCGGTATCAGAGGATGCTCACGAATGCATTGGATGGGGTCACCCCTTCACCAGACAAAGAGACCTTGATGTATGCTGCGGCATCCATGATCCATGCGAAAGCTCATTCGTATCTGACTGAGGGAGCAGCACATCTCCCAAACGATCTCATCAATGCTCTGGTGCTTTTTTCCTATGGATACGGCTGGCTTGACTGCGGGGTTCGTGCCGGTCTGTTTTCGATTTCCGGTGACCGGCATCTGTTCACCATCTAAAACAGTCTCTTTCGCCACTTTTTTACGAGTTGCAGCGTTTTTTCGGTGTATGGCGGATACCGGAGAGCTGGGTCGAGTATTGTGCTCCTGATCACGACCGTGCGTTTTCGGGTGAATGTTTCTAGCGAGTCCTTCCCATGATATTTTCCCATCCCGCTCGTCCCGACCCCGCCGAAGGGTGCATTTTGGTTTGCGACCTGCATCATCACATCATTGATGCAGACCCCGCCTGACCGGTGGTCCTCGAGAAGTGCATCGCAGAAGGTTTTGTTCGAGGAGAAAATGTACAAGGCCAGCGGATCATGGATGATTTGCAGTTCAAGCTCATCCCTCCTCTCCCAGGTGAGAATCGGAAGAATCGGCCCGAAGACCTCTTCTTGCATGATGTCGTCGGCAAGGCTTGCGGACAAAATCGTCGGAGCAATCTTTTTTTCTTTAGGATCATGCTCTCCGGCGCGGAAAATATGATTCTCCGAAGTTTCATATGAGACCAGACGGTCATATGCCTCTCTGGTGACGATTTTACCGTAGTCGGGATTTGTTGCCGGATCATCTCCATAGAGATTAAGGATCTCCAGTTTTAGTTTGCTCACGAGCTCGTCCCGAATGGAGTTTTGCACCAGCAGATAATCCGGGGCTATGCATGTCTGCCCGGCGTTTGCAAATTTTCCCCAGACGATCCGTTTTGCAACCACAGAGATATTCGCCGTCTCATCAACGATACAGGCATTTTTCCCGCCAAGTTCCAAGGTGACTGGAGTGAGATGCACCGCCGCTTTTTCAGCGATCAGTTTGCCTGTTTCTTTTCCGCCGGTGAAGAAGATGTAGTCATATTTTGCATCCAGATCGACCTCATCCTCCACACTGACCCACTCCTGTGGAAAAACCTCAGCAAGGATCGTTCTGATGATCTTTCCTGTTTCAGGGGATCGTCGGGATGTTTTTCCCATGACCACATTTCCTCCGGCGATGATGCCGGCAAGTGGGAGCATAAAGAGATGGAACGGATAATTCCAGGGTGCAAGAAGAAGAACAAGACCAAATGGGTCATGACGGATGTAGGTTTTCGCCGGGAAAAGGAGCAAAGGAGAGCCTACCTTCTCTGGCTTCAGGAATTTTTTCGCATGCTTGAGCATGTAATCGATCTCGTGAAGGACTGGAGCGATCTCGAATGCATATGCCTCGAACGGGCATTTTCCAAGATCAGCAAAAAGAGCGGCGGTGATCTCATCCTCGTGGGCATAGATGGATGCCTGGAGTTTTTTCAGAGCAAGGATCCTGCGGTGTATCGGGAGGGTATTGCCGGCCTGAAAAAAATATCGATGAGCTTCAATGGACATATGTTCCACTATGCTTCACATAAATAAAAAGGGGTATGTCGTTTTCGAAGGATAATAATGATCGTGAATCGATCAAAAAAAGTGGGAGCTTGTCTCCCCGCATTGAGTTTGCTTGCTTATGCGTTCTTTTTGGATCCTGCGGTCCAGGAAAGGATCATCGCAAGAACCAGGACAATGAGTGCAGCGATTATTGTTCCGTCCATCATCTGGAGGAATGACACGGCGTAGTTATCCGAGACCCCTGCAAGGAAGATGTTTTTCAGGATAGAAACGATTCCAATCGAGATCGCCATTCCAAGCATTCTGGTGGTCGAAAGGGTCCCAGACGCCATGCCGAATTCCTGTTGGGTCACGGAGTTCATGATGGCCGTGCTGTTTGGTGTAACGAATATCGCGATACCAACTCCAAAGAGTGCCTGAACTGCGATCATACTCCAGATAGCGGTTTCTGTCCCGCAGGAAAGAAGCACGATCATTCCTATGCTGATGATAAGAAGTCCAGTGGTGGTTGCGTACTTTGACGGAGCATGTTTGATGAGCCGGTCAAATGCGGTGAGGATCAGGGAACCGATACCAAATGCTGCGATACTTGCAGACAGGATCGCTCCGATCAGCCAGACCGGTTCAGCGGAGGCAGCACCCATAACGAATGCTCCAACCGTACCGATCACGGTCATGAGTATGCCGGATACGAGAAGCCATCTTGGCAGAAGGTGATCATAGAATCTTCCCGCAACGATCGTGAAGAGCACAAGGATCAGGCCCTGGGTGGTGACGATAAGAGCTCGTGGAAGTGCATCCGTGATCCCCCAGACGT
>DALTVZ010000171.1 GCA_029987315.1 Methanocorpusculum sp. | reverse complement strand
CTGTCGGGAAATCCAGAGTCTCCCATGATTGACCACTACACTAACGGGCTAAATTACCTTAATGAATATGACATGACAGATTATTAAGATAGCGATTGGATTGTGACCAGATAGATATTATATCAGCCCTCACAAACAAAGTACCAGTGTCAAGACTAATATTCAGCCCAATATCCATCTGGATCCTTTTAGCTCTGATCCTGCTTGTCGTCATAGGATTGCCTTTGTTGTTTTTCGGACTTATCGGTGCGGCACTTGGGAATCTGGGTTTTGGATTCTGGATGATCGTGCTTTTGATCATTGCAATCATTATCGGGAGTTTTATTAATATCCCTCTCGGCAATCTCAAACCAAAGACCCAGCAGAAGGAAGAACCAACGCCAAGAAAACCGACCGGACAGTATGCTCCGTCAATGTACGATAAGATGTACCGCACTGACAGATTCGAGCCGGGACCATATACAGCCGGAGTTGAAAATCAGGGTACACGGTTATCCATAAATGTCGGGGGCGCAGTGATACCCATCCTCATTTCAGTATATATCATATTCATGGGCGCATCTGGAAATATTGGCCAAGATCCCTGGTACCTTGTAAAGATGTTCTCTGCCCTCGCGATCACGACGGTTTGTGTGTATCTCGCGGCAAAACCAGTGAGGGGGATAGGAATGGCTACACCGTTTTTTGTCGGACCTGTGGTGACTCTTGCGGCTGCGCTGATTCTTGGAGGGGGATTTGGTCTCCCGGCAGCAGGGATAGCGTATGTGGCAGGGACCCTAGGGACGCTGATCGGAGCCGATCTTCTGCATCTCAAAGATGTTCCCAAAAGTCAGACACCCATGCTATCCATCGGTGGCGCAGGAACGTTTGATGGAATTTTCCTTACCGGGATCATCACGGCATTGATCGCTTCATTTTAAATCAGCCGACGGGCTCGCGCGGATAAACAACCAATCACCCATTTCTATTTTTTAATGACACATGAACAATTTTCATGGCGATTTAGTTCTTAGAGCCAAGAGAGAGAAAAATAAAATAACGGCAAAAAACTAAGACTGATCTGCATCCCAATATCGAAAAAAGTAAAGGTAATTATTATTCGCGGTTGAGGATCAGGTGAATTGCTGAGTCAACGATGGAAAACAACTCACAAGCACTAAGCGTTTCTGAATTGAGTACCATGTCATACGGCGAGATATCCATAATATCGATCTCGTAATACTCCATATACCGTCCAGCCTCGCATGCTTCGCGTTCGATTGTCATTTCTAACGCCTGATCATTGGTCAGACCCTCTCGAGCAGCGATACGTGAAGAGCGACACTCAGGAGAGGCATACAGGAGGACCTTGAGATCGGCGTTCTCAACCATCCATCCTGCAAGCCGGCCTTCGAGAATCATATTATCCGCTGACTCGCCTATTTTTTTCTGACGAGCGTCGATCTCAAGATCAATCGACGGATCACTCTCGGCAATTTTGCCAAGCGATGCGAGATCGATATTTCGTTCCTTGGCAAGACCACGAAACACTTCTCCAGCCGATACATATCTGTAAGAATATTTTTCAGCAATGGAACGACCAAGTGTTGTTGTGCCTGAACCAGGCGACCCGCTGATCGTGACCCTCACGTTTATATTCCCCCGATGTTCAGAGCTTTTCTTATGACCTGGGACATGGTCAATGAACAAATCATATACCAAAGGATCCAGAGCGGGAAGAATCCAAGATACACTTCAAAGTACGTAGAAAGTCCCGCAAACGGAATAACAATTGCAGTTGAAAGACTTGGATCTGCAAGCATTTCCAGTTTGGTCGGAATGTGTTCTATCAGCCAGAAAAAGATCGGTACAGTTAAAACCAGAATGTAGGCCATCGGTTTGAACTGATTTTTTGACATCTCCATCTGATCGGCCATCATGGCCTGCTGGCGTGCCTGCATCTTTTTGATTAGCTTTTCGTCTCCAGAACGCTGAGCTTCTCTAAACTTTGCCTGAAAATCTTTTGTCTTAGCCTGATTTTCAGCCATCTTTTCATAGTCCATCGTGTATTTCTGGATAAGGGATGCGTAGAGACCAGTGATTGTAGCGAGGATCAAGACCAGTGCAAAAAACGGTAGACCGAGTGCCGCAAAAGGACCTATAACTATGTTTACAATACCTGCGATAGCCTGGCGGGCTTCCTGCCAGCCATAAAGCATCATCATGCCAAAAACCACAGCGAGGGCTATATACATACTGTATTTTTTGCTGAACTCAGCTCTGTCCATGACCAGTTACCTCAGGGTCGCTGCAAGTTCATCAACAGCCTTGTCTAAAAGGAAATCTGCGTTGGTGATGATCTTAACGGTACATCCAGTAAGCATGGAGTATGCAGCTGCGTATGCACGGTTCATCTCCTGATGCTCGGCGATCGATCTAGAACCTTCCAGGTCACGAACACGTGTTTCGTCAGAAAGTCTTCTGACTAGGATCTGGTCGTTATCAGTCTCGACAAGGACGATCACATCTGGCATAATTGCAGATACGACCCATTCCGGAAGACCGGCCAGATACCCATTCGGGGTCTTGACCGATGCATGGGTATCTACGATCACATTGTCGTTGATGGCTGCAATTTTTTCTGCCGCTAACTTCTGAAGGCGTTTTTGGGCAACGCGATCAAGCTTTCTCATCTGGTCACGGTCGGTGACGAGATTTTCTGCCTGTGCAACTTCAAACATGAAACTGCCGAAGTTGAGATTTTTGTATTTGACACCTTCAGCGGTTATTTTGTCAAATGCGGCGTTGATGACGGTGGTTTTACCAACGCCGGGAACACCGGTGAT
>DALTVZ010000170.1 GCA_029987315.1 Methanocorpusculum sp. | reverse complement strand
TTTTATCCGGCGTACAGCTATAATACAAATAATCTAGAAAGATATGAAAAGTATAACCGGCTCAGCAAAATGTGACACCTACGACAGGGAGAAGGTACTTCAAGCGGTGTCAAAAGCGATAAAAGCTTCAGGAGGTCTTCCAAGAGTCGACGGCAGGAAGGTTTTGCTAAAACCCAATCTCTTGTCCGACGCCGGTATAGACCGTGCGATCACCACACACCCTGAGGTCATCTATGCTGTCGGAAAACTGATCATCGAGGCCGGCGGAGTCCTCTCGATCGCCGATAGTCCTGGTGCCGGGATCATCTATTCGCCAAGAGTCCTCAAACGTGTCTATCACAAATGCGGGGTCGAAAAGGTCGCCGAGGAGCTTGGAGTCAAGTTGTCCTATGACACCGGATATAAGGAACGGTGCTGCACAGAAGGAAACATCATGAAACGGTTCACCGTCATCAATCAGGCGTGTGATGCCGATGTCATCATATCGGTCTGCAAATTAAAGACCCATATGTTCACGCATTTTTCCGGTGCGGTCAAAAATACCTTCGGCGTTGTGCCGGGTCTTGACAAACCTGTGTTCCATTCCCGTTTTCCGGATGCGATCGACTTTTCCGAGATGCTTGTCGACCTGAACGAACTGATCCAGCCTGACTTCGTCGTCATGGACGCGATCATCGGGATGGAAGGCAACGGACCGATGGGTGGCGAACCCCGGGATGTTGGATACATCCTTGCTTCGCATTCGGTGTATGGTCTGGACATCTCAGCCCAGACCCTCATAAACATGAAGCCCGAAACCATCGGAACGACCATGGCCGCCCTGAGACGCGGTCTGGTCGAGGAGGTCGTGGTCGAGGGCGAGGAGATCGTTCCGATCTTGGATTACGTCCATCCTTCCACATATCACGGCAGCCAGAAGGAGTCCTGGCATAAGAAAACGATATACCGAAAACTCCAGCGTATCGGAAAAAGATATGAACCATCCCCGGTGATACACCCAAAAAAATGCGTCGGATGTGGCCAGTGTGCACGGATATGCCCGGTCAAAGCGGTCGAGATCGTCATGGGGAAAGCGACCTTCGATCTGACCAACTGTATCAGGTGTTACTGTTGTCATGAGATGTGCCAGTATCACGCGATCGAACTGAAACGGTCGATCAGCGGAAAAGTCATCCACAAAGTCATTCACTGACCACCCTTTTTTTATGTGACCATCACTTCTATGTTCCCTAAGTGGAAACGCACATACTCATCTTATTATTGTTCAGCCCCAAATATGTACTCGTGAAGTGGGCAATTTTAGGCGGAGGTCTGACCGGGATCACTCTGGCGCGCCTCCTCAAGGAAAAAGGGCATGAAGTCATGGTCCTCGAAAAGGAACCTAAGATCGGCGGCCTGTGCAGATCCGAGAAGAGAAACGGATTCACCTTCGACTGCGGCGGATCACATATCATCTTCTCCCGGGACACCGAGGTCCTTTCATTCATGCAGAACGTTCTCGCAGAAAATCGGGAATTTAGAGACAGAAACACCAAAATATTCTATAAAGGTCAGTATGTCAAATACCCATTCGAGAACGGACTGTCGGCTCTCCCAAAAGAGGATCTGTTCTTCTGCATCAATGAATATGTCAAGAATCTGGTAGCGGTCGAAAAAGGCGAGGTCCCGGAGCCAACGAGCTTCAAAGACTGGATCTATTATACGTTCGGCAAAGGGATCGCCGAATGCTATCTCGTTCCCTACAATGAAAAGATCTGGAACTATCCGACCGACAAAATGTCGAAACACTGGATGGATGGGCGTGTCCCCCGACCGCCGGTAGAAGATATCATCAAATCAGCGGTAGGTATCGAGACCGAAGGATACACCCATCAGGCGGTGTTTTCCTATCCGATCGAAGGGGGTATCGAGGCCCTCATACACGCGATCGCAAAACCAGTGACCACGTCGATCAAAACAAACTATACCGTGACCTCTATTGTAAACACGGGTGACGGATGGGCGGTATCGAACGGAAAAGAAACGATCCTGGCCGATCGCGTTATCTCGACCCTGCCTCTGCAAACCCTTCTTCCGATGCTGCATGTCCCCCCACAAATAAAAGAGGCATGCGACGCCCTCAGATACAACTCCATCGCCTGTATCTCGGTCGGGTTCAAAGGAACGGCTCCCGATATCTCCTGGATGTATGTCCCGGAGGAAAAATGGGGAGCCTTCAACCGTCTTTCCTTCCCGTCCAACTTCTCGAGTCAGGTGGCTCCAGAGGGATGTGCGGCCGTTCTTGCAGAGATCACCTACAACGAAGGTGACGACGTTTCAAAGATGAACGATGAGGAGCTTATCATGCACACGGTCGACGGTCTTGTGAAGATGGGTATCATCCCCTCTGAAGGGGACGTAGTTCACACCGCCGTCGATCACTTCGAATTCGCCTACGTTGTCTACGACCTCGATTACCAGAAAAATATCAAGATCGTTCGTGATTATCTTGAAGAGACCATCGGCGTGGATCTTGTCGGCCGATTCTCCGAGTTCGAGTACATCAATATGGACGGCTGCATCAGGAGCGTCATGAATTTCGTGGAGAAGCATACATGAGAGTTAATATTCGCGTAGAAAATTATTCGGTGTTCAAATATGTTGGTTGTGCTACCGTCGCAATGATGCTGTATCAGGGTCTGGAGAAAACCCCAGGCGTGGAGGTCGAGCTCAACAGTCATGCACATGACCATGACATCACTCACTGCCATACGCTTGGACCCGGGGCGGTCTGGTCAATGCTTCGGGCAAAACATGTCAAAATAATCACTGCCCACTCGACACCGAGCCTGAACGCAAACAACCTCGCAGGTGCCAAGATCATCAATAAAATTTACCGTCCGATGTACGGCAGATACGATCACATCATCACGATCACCGGCGAAAATGAACGGGAGATCAAGGAGATGCTGCCTGATATGCCGACGACCCGGATCCCAAGCTGCGTGAACATGGACAAGTTCAAGCCGGACGCAGAAAAACGCAGGATATTTCGCGAGACCTACGGGTTCACCGACGATGACAAGGTCATTTTGCAGGTAGCTCAGCAGACACCGAGAAAAGGTATTTATGATTTCCTTGACCTTGCGGACGCCCATCCAGAATATAAGTTCATGTGGGTCGGCGGGTTTCCGTATGGTCCGATCTCGGACAACAGAAAAAAGGTCGAGGCACGAAAAGCAAAGGCCGGAGACAATGTCATTTTCCCAGGCTTCGTGCCGGACATCACCGGCGTATATGCCGGCGCAGATGTGTTTTTATTTCCATCCTACGGGGATCTTATGTCGATCTCGATCATGGAGGCACTTTCAAGCGGCCTGCCGGTCATCTCCCGCGAACTTTCGGAATACCGTGAGCTTTTCCCGGGAATCGCCGGGTTCTTCACCAGTAACGAGGACATCGCTCCTCTGCTCGCAGATGATGCGATGCTCAGAAATGCCGCGTCCCATGCACGGGCAACGGTCGAGCCGTATGACATTTACAAGGTAGCAAAGATGCATGCCGATCTTTATGCGGAGTTATTAGCATGATTTCAGTTGTAGTTCCATCATTCAATGAAGAGGAAGGCATCGAAGCCTTCCTGAAAAGTCTCTGTGACCAGACGCTTCCACGAGATCAGTATGAGATCATCGTGGTCGATGGCGGATCCAAGGATAAGACACGTGAGATCGCTGAAAAATATGCGGACATGGTGTTTATCCAGACAAGCAAGAAGGTGGGCGGTGCGAGAAACGACGGCGTTCTTGCAAGTAAATATGATCTTATCGTTACCA
>DALTVZ010000169.1 GCA_029987315.1 Methanocorpusculum sp. | reverse complement strand
TATTAATTGATCAGAATGGGATCGAGTATATCGATCTTCTCTGTGGGGCCGGAAGCTGTAATTATGGTCATAACAATGACTATATCAAGGAAAAGGTCATCGAGTATCTCCAGAACGATGGGATCCTCCATGGTCTGGATATGTATTCCGTGGCCAAGGGGGAGTTCATCCAGTTCATGCAGAAGAATATTCTGCAGCCGCGGGGTCTCAATTATAAGATCCTGTTTCCAGGACCGACAGGTACCAATGCAGTTGAAGCTGCTTTAAAAATTGCCAGAAAAGCAAAAGGCAGATCCAATGTATTGGCATTAATGGGCGGATTCCATGGAATGACTCTTGGCGCCCTTGCTCTCACAACCGAGAGAACGGCACGTGAAGCCGCAGGCGTCACCCTTGGAAACGTAACACACGTTCCTCATCCGACAATGATGAAAAGTCTGGACACGATCGAATATATCGATATGATCCTGTCCGATGATCACAGCGGAGTGGACAAACCAGCAGCCATCATCATCGAGTCCGTTCAGGGAGAAGGCGGGATCAACATCGTCTCTGACCAGTGGCTCAAAGATATCCGTGCGCTTTGCGACAAGCATGACATGCTGCTGATCCTTGACGAGATCCAGACCGGATGCTGCAGAACAGGTGCGTTCTTCTCATTTGAACGCGGCGGTATCGTTCCTGATATCATAGTCATGGCAAAATCCATCGGCGGCATTGGTATGCCTTCGGCGATCGTTCTGGTGAAACCCGAATTTGACGTTCTTATGCCCGGCGAACACAACGGCACGTTCAGAGGTTTCCAGCTTTCGTTCATCGCAGGAAAGGCTGCTCTTGAGTTCATGCTCGCAAATCATATCGAGGAGGAGACGGTCAGAAAAGGCAAGCTCGTCCAGGATTATCTGGCAGCAAACCTTCCGCTCATCGACTCGAATATGACCTTCCGGGGTCTTGGACTGATGTGGGGCATCGACCTTGCCTCATATCCGGCAGGAACTGCTCAACAAGTCAGACATCTGTGCTTTGAAAACCGTGTTGTCCTTGAACTTTCAGGAAGAGAAGACTCGGTGGTCAAACTCATGCCGGCTTTAACGACGGATGATGCGACCCTTCTGCAGGCTCTTGAAGTCGTTCGCAGTGCGATCACGCAGGTGGTCACTGCCGCGAGAGCATCTCAGATGACCAGCGAAGAACCGGATAACAATAAACTGTTTGCCTGAACATCAGGCATATTTTTTTTTCATTGAGCACAATTACCTGTGCGATCGTTTTCATCCTATGCCTCCTTTTCTATAAAATAATAATCAGTAGTAGTTTATAATCTACAAAAATACATTATATCATATATGACTGAAGAACGGGACTATTGTCAGATCTGGGATGAAACCTATGCCCTTGCTTTGGAAGGAAAACTCAAAGACGGCGATACCGAAGACGGTTTTTGGTCGAGCCAGGAGAATGTCGACCGGTTCGTCAAGCATCTTCTCCATAAAAAAGGCGGCAAGATCGAGGATAATATCGCATCCATGAAGATCCCGCCCGGGTCCACCGTCCTTGACATTGGAGCCGGTCCGGGAACACTCGCCGTTCCTTTAGCTAAAGCCGGCTGCCTTGTGACCACCATCGAGCCCTCGATCCCTATGGGTAACGCAATGGAGCAGTACCGGCAGTATATGCAGGCACCAAAGATCGCCGAGATCCGGAAACGCTGGGAGGATGTGACGCCAAAAGAGGCGGGTCTCCATGATTATGTGATCGCATCCAGATCGCTCATGTTTGGAAATCTGCGGGAGAACATGCTCAAGATGGACGCCGCAGCAAAAAAAGGCGTCCATATCTACTGGTATCTCACCTCCAAATCCTCCTCGTGGGGTCATGATGATCTCTGGCCGATCCTGCACAAAAAGCCGTATCACAGTGCCCCAAACGCGGTCGTTCTCTGGAATGCATTGAACCAGCTTGGGATCTATGCGAATATCGAACTGAAAGCCGAGAAAAACGGCCATTTCTATCCGACCGTCTCCGATATGCAGGAGGATTATCACGGCCGTCTGTTGGCAACCGAACCCTGGCAGAAGGAGATCGTGAACGCGTATCTGGAGAACAAATACGAAAAGACCGATGCTGGGTTCCGTGTTCCAAGCACCTCACACCTTGCCCATATCTGGTGGGAAAAATAAGCCGGGAAATTTCATCCATTTTTCTCAGGCAAACGGAAAGGCATTATGTCTTCTTGGATAATGTATGAACATATGAAGATCATCGGCTTATGCGGGTCTGCTTCACCGAAAAGCAGTACAAAAAAACTGATCGAAGCGGCTCTCGAATCTGCAATGAAAAAAGGCGCCGATGTTGAGTTCATCAATATTGCAAAACTTGACATCAATGGATGTATCGGTTGCAGAGAATGCAAAAAAGATCAGGTCATATTCTGCTCCCAGAATGATGACATGACAGGACTTTATACAAAACTCAATGAGGCGGACGTGATCCTGCTTGGATCCCCGATCTATTTCGGGGATATAAGCGGGCAAAGCAAATGCTTCATTGACAGGACATATGCATTTTTCGGCCCTGAAGGCTCGAAGCTTAAGAAAGGAAAAAAAGTTGCTGCGATCATCACCCAAGGCTATACCGACGAGGCCCATTATCTGCGTGCGGCAGAACTTCTGACCCAAGGCTTTGGCGGTTGCGGGGCAAAGATCCTTTCACCGGAGTTTTTTGGTGGACTGTATAATGCAGATGAGATCACGGATGCGCAGCTCTCACGGGCACATGCATTAGGTGAAAAACTCACTGAATAATTTTTTGATTCTTCGACCTGAAAAATCGGGTAAAAGATATAATATACCTTTTTACGATTACGGGCGTAATAATAATCAGAAGATGCCCAATATTTTAGATATGTTGCTTACTCATCTGCGGGAAAATATCGATTTATGATCATTGTATATATTTTAATAATACTCCTTGTCGTTCTGGGTCTATATCTTGTTTTACTCTATCCCGGGCGATCAAGAAAAGAGCAGCTGCTTCCATTCACAGAGCATTACATTGCCCACAGAGGATTGTTTGACAACGCGACCTCTGCCCCGGAAAATTCGATGGCCGCGTTTAGAAAAGCGATTCAAGCCGGATATGGGTTCGAGCTGGATGTGCAGCTAACATGCGATAACGAGGTGGTCGTGTTCCATGATCATGATCTGAAACGCTCGTCAGGTGTCGATAGGAAAATTTCTGGCTGCAGTTTTGCCATGCTTCAGGAGCATCTTCTGTTTTCCTCAGAGGAGCAGATCCCCAAATTCACTGATGTTCTCGATATGCTTAGGGGACAGGTCCCGGTGATCGTTGAACTGAAATCCGATTCGGTGTCGGAGTATCATGATCTGTGTGAGCGGGTGGCAGGATGCCTTGACTCATATGATGGGCCGTTTTGCATCGAGTCCTTCAACCCTATGGTCGTTCAATGGTTTCGGATCCATCGTCCGGCGTATCTCCGGGGATTTTTAAGCACGGATTTTTTTAAGAGGCGCCTTCCCATATCCTGGATAGAGAAGTTCATCCTGACCAATTGTCTGACGAATTTTTTCATAAGACCTGATTTCATAGCATATGACATTCGTTATAGAAACCAACTTTCGAACCGTATCTGTACATGGTTATATGGTCTGGTCAGAGTAGGGTGGACGGTACAAAATGAGGAGGAACTGCGACGAATGGAAGCGTTTTATGATGTGATCATCTTCGATTCGTTTTTGCCGTAGGCAGGGATACTACTATTATATTTGGACTCTCTATTTTACCATATGGAAAGTCGAGTCGCAAAGGAGCTTGGGGGTGCATTTTTGCCGATCGTGTTTTTGCGGACAGATATCTGTCCAACGAATGCGATCTCTCCAAAGGAGGGGGCACGAAGAGGATGTGTGATGGGTTTTATCTCGCATGTTATCCGGGATCGAAAGACCGCGGTTTTTACAAGAGAGACATGCCTTTGTGCGGGGGCGACGGCGGGTCTTTGTTTTGGAAACGGATACGAGGGCGCAGTTGGAGGAGTTGACACCTTCGCGGCGTTTTTTTCGTATGGTCTTGAGTCGGCGAAGGATCCGGAGACATATCAGAAATTTTGTGAGAGGATGCCGGAAAACAGCCGGAGAAAGTATCTGGAGGGTGAACGGATGCACGTGGACAGAGAAACGGCAAGAAGGTTCATCGATGACGAGATCACGGCGATACCGCCGATATCGGGGAAGTATGCGGTGTTTAAGCCGCTCGAGGATCTTATGGAGGGGGAGATCCCGGTCTCGGTGATTTTTACGGTGAATCCGGTGGAACTTGCGGCTCTGATGCATGTTGCGGGTTCTCTTCCTGGCGGGAACGGACTTTTTGCTTCGTCACGGATGTCGGCGTGTCAGGCGCTTGGGAGTAAGGTTTTGCAGGAGTCGAAAAAGGATGTGCCGAGCGGAGTTCTTGGTATGATGGATCTTGCGGGCCGCGGGCATTGTCGAAATGTTATCCCGAATGAGTATATGACGTATGCGGTTCCGTGGGAGATGTTTCTTGCAATGGAGAAGGTGGCGTCGAAGAGCTTTTTCCAGACGATGATCTGGGAGAAGTTCAAGGAGTGAATGGGGTAGGTGCGGGGGTGACGACGAGCCGCTCGCATTCAACCCGCCTCCGCTGAGGCCGCCCACACGAGGCGGCCCGCCGCATAAACGAAATCAAACTACAACCTAAATGTGCCCTCCCTATTCGCTTGGGATCTCACACCACCCACACCCTATTAAAAAAGATATGATGAAGCTTCCAAGCTTCATTTATTTCCGATCAGACAAACGTCAGATCAAAGTAGAACAGCCCGGTAGGATCCTGCCCAGGTCTCTGGCACTTTGCTCCAAACTGATAGGTCCCTGCTTTTTTAGCGGTAATATACCACTCATATGTTCCGCCTGCTCCAACAAGTCCCGTGTCAGGAATTGTGATGTAATCGTCTTTAAGAACAGTTAACCCACCGTCCGGTTCTGCTTTCCAGTAATAGCCGGTGGTTGGATTTCCATCGGTGCAGATCTTCACAACATCGCCTGCTTTTGGATTTATTATTCCGGCAAACAGAAGAGACAACATCACATCACCGTCGCGTTCATCGTTTTCTGCTTTCGAAAACACGAGGGTCTGCGTGAATGTGTAGATAGGCTTGGCATCCGTCTCCCATGCTCGTTTATATTCTGCGGTGAACGGGTATGTTCCGGCTTTTTCTGCAGTCACCGTGTAATACTGATAACCTCCCCCACCTGTCCATCCTTCGGGTACGGGTGTGGCAACATACTCCTCGGCAACGATAAGGCCTTCACTTTTCAAAACCATCCAGCCGTATCCGGTGGTTGGATTTGCAGGAAGAACAAACTGCATCGATGCACCCGTCGGGATCGCCATTCCATCTTTTTCGACCGTCACGGTCAAAACAGGATCCGCGATACTTACGGGAACATCAGGCGTGATACAACCTGCCGCACATAAACAGGTGAGAAGCAGGCATGCTCCGATACATATGAGAATGATTTTATTCATAATGAATGATGGAGCTATCTAATATAAGAATTATTGTAGAATTATTACCTGCTCGGTGTAATCTCAACCAAAAAAATAACCCACTCTCAGGTTGTACTTTGATTTCGTGTACGGTTGGGTGTGGACATATGAGATTTTAAAAAACGCGAATTAGCCCACTTGGGCTAATTCGCGGTTAAATAATCTCATGTATCAACACTGATCTCGTACACGAAATCGAAGTACGCTTGATACATAAACACCAGAAAAAAAAGGAAATTGATTACTCGCCAACAACCATCTTGGTCAGATCCAGTGGTGAAATGTACTTGCCGTTTTTGTAGGCACGCATGTTTCCACCCGAGATCTCATCGATCAAAACGACCTGATCCCCGATCTTACCGAACTCGAATTTGATATCGTAGAGCTCGATGTTCTTCTTTGCGAGCTCCTCCTTTATGATGGTCCCGATCTTCTGGGTCATGACCTTCAGATCCTCATAATCCTGTGGTGACATGATACCGAGGATCACCAGTGCATCTTTGGTCACAGGCGGGTCTTCACGTGCATCATCTTTGAAGGTCGTTTCAACAAATGCCGGAAGAACTGCTGCTTCCTTCACATAGTCGCCGTATCTGCGATAGAAACTGCCAACCGCGCGGAATCTGCAGATGACCTCAAGCCCCTTGCCAAAGGTCTTGGCAGGTTTCACGGTCATCGTGGCATTTTCGACATCTGCACTGACGAAGTGAGTTGGGATCCCTTTCGCATTCAGGATCTCCATGAAGTATTGTGTTAATCTAAGACAAGCACGTCCGGCACCTTCTATAGTCAGGCCGACTGTGTTCATCCCAGGATCAAATACGCCATCAGCTCCCGTACAGTCATCCTTAAATTTCAGCAGATAGTTCCCGTCTTTAAGTGAGAACACATCCTTTGTTTTGCCGGTGTATACCAATTTCATGGTACATATATGTTGGGACTGACCACGTATAATGTTGATGCTACATGACAACAAGTGACACGGTATGCGGGTCTATTTGTGATAGGGTTCGCCGTGTAAGATGCGAAACGCGCGATATACCTGTTCGAAGAGAATAAGTCTGCACATGGTATGGGTAAAGGTCATGTGAGAGAGTGAGAGCTTTTTTCCAACAGAAGCTAGAACGGCGGGGGAGAGACCGAGCGGCCCCCCGATGACAAAGCAGATGTTCCTTCCGGAGAGTTTTGCATCGCCAAAAATTTCGGCGAACCCTTCGCTCGAAAGCGAAACGCCGAGAGGGTCGAGAGCGATCGTGAAAAATCCCTCTTTCACATGTGCAAGGATAAGTTCGCCCTCCTTTTCCTTTACGCGGATCTCCTCTGATGCCGAGGCATTATCCGGGATCTTTATCTCGGCAAGTTCGGTGACAATGATCTTCGCGTAGGGACGCAGACGTTTTTCAAACTCGGCAATACCTGCTGAAATATATGCGTCCTTGATCTTTCCAACGCAAAGGATCTGTACCTGCATTCACTCCTCTGGTATCTTTGTCTCTTCGCTGACCTCGGAGAGTTTTACGATCTCATTGTAGTATTCGATCGCTTCTGTGAGTTTCCCAACAGACTCAAGCGATCGTGCTTTCAGGTGCATGGCCGGGAGGTGGTCCTTGTCGGTTTTCAGGATATGGTCGGCCGCCTTTTCCGCCAGATCAAATCTTCTTTGCTGAAGATAGATGATCCCGCGGCAGTAGTTCAGATCAGGGTCCGTACATCCGGCTGCCTCGGCTTTATCAAATGCCGCGAGTGCCTCGGTCGGGTGGCCGGTGACCATCTGCATGAATCCAAGACCGGAAAGTACATACGGATTTTTCGGATCCATTCGTGCCGCAGTTGTCATGTCGCTCACGATATCCTTCGGCTCCCCGATCTTGATCGAGGTAAGTGCCTTTTCGATGTAGAGCAGACTGTTTTTTGGATATATCGCGATGAGCTTGTCAAAGGCTCGGATCGCTTCCGGATATTTACCCATACGTGAAAGCATATCGGCATACCCAAAGAGTGCCGCGATATTTTGCGGATCTTTGAGGGTCAAATCGGCGTACTGTTTGAGGGCTTCATCTGTTTTTCCGATGTTTGCAAGTGAGCTTGCATACATGGATCTGATGGCCTGATCGTTTGGACGAAGGGCCAGCATCTTGGCACAGGCTTCCGTCGCCTCCTCATCTCTTCCAAGGAATCTGAGAGCCTCTGCTCTCTGGCGGCGTATCCCGACGTCATCAGGGTTTGATTCAAGGAGGAGATCATAACCGGAGACCGCCTCATCATACTCCCCTCGAACAAGATAGATCGCTGCAAGCTTTCTGATGACATCCGCATTTGGCATGCCGACCTCCAGATATTTTGCATAGACCTCGAGCACCTCATCATATCTTTGCAGTTGTTCGAGGATCTCGGCACGTTCAAGCAGAGCTTTTGTGTTGGTCTCGTCGATCTCGGTGAGGTGCTGCAGTACTTTTGCCGCATCCTCAAGTTTGCCGAGATTGGCATATGCCGCTGCTTTGTCAAACATTGCCCCGCCATGATCCGGCACAAGAGCAAGGCATCTGTCCACGGATTCGATACAGAGTTTGAACTCGCCTTTTTGCAGGTGAACATGTCCTAGCATGGAGAGAGCATGGATGTTGTCGGGTTCCTCTTTTAGAACAGCCGTGTAACAATCCTGTGCCTCATCGAGCCTGTCGACGGATCTGCAAAGGTCTCCGCCAAGGGTCAAAAGACCGACGCCGCCCTCTCCTTTAGATAAAGCAACCAAAGCCGCGTCCGCTCCCAGTTCATTGTTCCCAAGATCGGCACAGAGTTTTGTGAGCTGGACCGCGGCTCCTCCGATATCAGGGTGGTCGGTCATGATCCGAAGATAGGTCGATGCAGCCTCCTGTGTTTTTCCGGATGCAGCCAGGGCTCTTCCTAAACCAATGAGGATCCCGGGATGATTTGGCAGGATCTCGTCCGCCGAGGTATAAGCGTCCACGGCGTTTTCGTACTCGCCGAGCATTTCATATGCGTATCCAAGACCGAGGTATGCTGCCGGGGTGTTTTGGGACAATAGGGCGGCATTTTGGTAATGGAGAACTGCTTCAGAATAGTTCCCGGCAGAGTTCGCGGCTTCTCCGGCGAGGAGTGTGATGGTGATATCACGCGGCTTATACTCCTCGGTCAAGAGAAGATCTGCGATCTTTTCTGCCTTAGCGTAGTCACCGATCCCGGTACAGGATCGGAGAAGCCCGATGTAGGCAAGGGTATTTTCCGGCGCAATCTCGACCAGTTTTTCCCATGACTCTGCGGCTTTTTTGTATTTGCCGACAAGCATCATGGACGCGGCATGCTGCTCCATTGCCGCCATATTATCCGGCGATTTCGAAAGGACTCGTGCCGCCGAATCTCCGGCGTACTGATATCGACCAAGTCCGGCAAGGCATCGGCTGTGCAAAAGTTCCATGTCGAGTCGGGCGGGTGCATGGCTGAGCACAACTCCGGCGGCTTTGTCCGCCTCGGTGTAGCGGCCAAGCGCTGCAAGTGCGTACCCCTGCATGGACAAAAGCCCCTCGTTGACGACGCCGACCTCAACTTTGACAGGCTCTTTCTGAACAGGGGCACTATCAAATAAGTCAAGCTCGTTGTTCTCGAACCATTTCATTTTCGATGGAGATGGTCCGCCGGCTCCGCGTTTGCTCATCTTCTCGAAGCTTTCGAGTGCTTCTTTATATTTTCCGGAGAGGTACTCAGCGCAGCCTTTCATATACCAGACCGAGTTGTTTGTCTGGTTCAGGTGGATGTATTCGGCGAAGGCTTCGATGGCACGTCTGAACTCTCCGTTCAAAAACGATATCGTCCCAAGCAGATGCCAGAGTTCGGTGTTCGCATAGCCTTTGGTCAAAACTTTTTCAAGCTGGACCGCTGCCTCTTTTCCATTTCCGTCCCAGTAATAGGAAAGTGCCCGGCGAACGGTGATGGTGATATCATCTCCCGACGTGTAATGCTGGACCATTCCGTACGCGGCGGCGGCGTTTTTAAAGTTGCCCACACTTTCTTCGAGCCGTGCTCTTCTGTACCAGCCGACCACATCG
This sequence comes from Methanocorpusculum sp., assembly GCA_029987315.1. Taxonomy (GTDB): domain Archaea; phylum Halobacteriota; class Methanomicrobia; order Methanomicrobiales; family Methanocorpusculaceae; genus Methanocorpusculum. The sequence goes on along the minus strand of DALTVZ010000169.1, from coordinate 2,519 downwards.
CTCTCGGTCAGGTTTGCATACCGTTTCAGCGCACCTTTGATATCGCCGGTCATCTCACAGCAGAATGCTGCGTTTGCGACCAGCTCTGGTTTACCTTGTGTGGATGCGAGGTCATCAAAGAGGGCTCGTGCTTCGGCAAAGAGTCCGCTTCGCATTAAAAGATCCGCATACCGGGTCCGGTACTCAATATTTCCCGGGAAACGTGAGATCAGTTGTGAACAGACCTCGGCGGCCTCCCGATATTTTCCTGAGCGGAGCAGCCACACGCTTTTTTTATCTTTGAGGTACACCTCGCTTTCCGGAAGAACAACATGACTAAGCGCAGACAATGCCTCTTCATATTTTCCTGCATCGCCAAGGAGGATGGCAAGTGATGTCCAGGCCTGGAAATCGTTTGGTTCGAGTTCGACGGCTTTGGCATAAGAACGGGAAGCAGCGTCATATTTCTGGTTATATTTCTGACTTGTTGCTAGTCTCGTCCAGAGATTTGCCGATTCAGGCTCCATTTCAAGTGCTTTGGTGAAGTGCTGGATCGCATCGTCATACTGTCCCTTCTCATATGCCTGTTCGCCACGTGCTATCCATGGATTCTGTTTATTGTTTTTGCCGAAAAGGCCGCCGATATCTACCATTGTCTTCTCTACCCTCTGTTTAACTTGTTTCGACCCCGGGAATATATAATCTATTGTGCCAGAAACGTTTGGACTTTATAGAATAAGACACAATAGTCTTACATGGACTCCCGTAAAACTGACAATGATCTGCGTGATGCACAGAATCTTCCGTACGACCCGGAGACCCTGCGAAGGATCAATGAGCATCCATGTTACAGTGCGGAAGCACGACATACATTTGGCAGATGCCATGTTGCCGTAGCACCGAAATGTAATATCCAGTGTAATTACTGTGTCAGGGATTTTGACTGCGTGAATGAATCTCGTCCTGGTGTCACGAGTGAGGTTCTCCTCCCTGGTGATGCATTGGAGCGGATCGACGAGGTCATTTCTCGGATGAAGCATATCAAAGTCATCGGGATCGCAGGACCGGGAGACCCGCTTGCAAATGAGGAGACGTTTGAGACCCTTCGCCTCGTTCATGAAAAATATCCGGACGTGATCCTGTGTCTTAGCACGAATGGTCTGCTGCTTCCAGAAAAGATCGATATCCTGGATAAATACGGGGTCAAAAACATCACGGTCACCATGAACGCTATCGACTCGGCAATCGGCGAGAAGATATATTCCTTCGTTGAGTATCATGGGAAAAAGTATCACGGTCGCGAGGGTGCCGAGATCCTGCTCAAACAGCAGCTCAAAGGAATCGAAGAGGCAGTTAAGCGCAAGATGCTCGTGAAGATCAATACCGTGTACATCCCTGGTGTGAACGATGAGCATATCCCGGAGATCGCAAAAAAAGTAGGAGCGATGGGTGTGTTCAACTTCAATATCATCCCTATCATCCCTCAGTATAAATTCAAGGACGTTGTTCCTCCGACCGCGAAGGATAAGGCACGGATGCATGAGATATGTGCTCCGTATGTTCGCCAGATGCGGCACTGTCAACGATGCAGAGCCGACGCCGTTGGACTTCTGGGTCAGGATGTTCAAAATGAATTTGGCTGCTGCGGCAAGGCTGACGGTTCCGGGACCGGATGCAACGACGAGTGATTTCCGTCTGATCAACTCAGCAAAATATTTTTTTCTTTTTTTATCAGCTCTTCGCGAATAAACGCACATCTCTAAAATGAATAGTGCACGGGTGGGTGTGGATAGAAGAGAAAAAGTCAACCGCAAATCTCTGATATGGTAAGATGTTGGTTGGGTTTGTGTGGCTCTATTAAAAAAGAAACGCGAATCTCCGCGAATTAACGCGAATCGCATTTTTCTTGCGCCGTCGTGCTCTGCTCCGGCTGATCGCCTACGCAGGAATCGCACGCCGTCTGGAAAAATGCTAGGGGAAAAACCGGCGTGCCGGTTTTTCTTTTGGGGAAAATAATATATTTCGAAACTGAGATATGAAAGAATATGGATTCACTTGTGGAAAACCCAGATATCCTCTATCCTGATGAAGTTCACAAAATAATCGGATGCGCCATGTCTGTCTATAATACATTAGGACGAGGATTTCTGGAAGCCGTGTATCATGATGCTTTGGAAGTTGAACTGGAATCACTAGGAATTCCCTTTGAGCACAAAAAACATCTGAATATATTTTATAAAGGCGTGAAACTTCCCAGTTATTATCAGGCAGATGTTGTTTGTTATGATAAGATTATCCTTGAACTGAAAACAGAAACCGAACTGCTAAAAGAAGATGAAGCACAACTTGTCAATTACTTGAAAGCAACAGGAATCAAACTGGGACTTCTCATCAATTTTGGAAAAAGACGAAAACTTGAGTGGCGACGTGTCATATATTCCGATGAACGATATCTAATCAATGAAAATATCTTAACACGGTAAAAGAAAAACCGGCACGCCGGTTTTTCCCCTAGCATTTTTCCAGACGGCGTGCGATTC
>DALTVZ010000168.1 GCA_029987315.1 Methanocorpusculum sp. | reverse complement strand
AGGAACCGTCTTCGATGACATCCTGAACGACACGTGATGCATCCTCGATCGCACGTTCGAGTTCATCGACAAGGTGCTGGGAAGATCCGCGGAGGAAGATCGTGACCGCTTTCGGGTTTTTGCACTCAGAAAGTTTGGTCATCTCAAGATCATCAAGCATCTCAAGTTTGCCTGCATGTCCGATCATTTCTGGATCGAGATCTTCTGGTTTATTGATGATCTGGCCGCCAAGAGCTTTTGCGGCGTATTTCATATCATTTTCTGGGACGAATTCAAGTGCATAGATGCCGTTTGCGCCAAGGTAGTATTGTACCGGGTCAGCGATACCCTTCTGACAGAGAACGACATTCACACCATGTTCGACAAAGGTGTCGGCCATTTTCTTCAGAGTCGCACGTTCTGCAACCGAGAATGCAGAAAGCTGAGCTGCAGAGGTGATCTTGATCTTGGATTTTGTCTGGGTCTTTGTGATCTCAAGAGGTCCTGCAATGAATGCTGCTTTGACACCTTTGATCATTTTTGGCATGAGTGAGTCAAGTCTGGTCTTATCGAAAAGAACACCTTTGATAAGTTCTGCACTCATACTATCGCTACGTTTTGTCTTGACAATGATGTTGTCTTCATTGACGGTCGTCTTTTTGCCCGTAGTTTCTGCTAAGGATGAAACAGCCTCAACGACCACGTCGCATGCCTGGTCCATGATACTCTCGATGGACTTTCCGGTCATTGCTGTCTTTGCGATCTGCTTGAGCATTTTTTTGTCTTTTGGCGACACATCGATCGAAAGCGTATCAAGAAGCTCGAGCGCTTTTATCATACCGAGGTTGTAGCCTTTTGCGATTATTGATGGGTGGACACCGGTGTCGATAAGGCGTTCTGCCTGTTCCATAAAGGAACCGACCATTACAACTGCCGTTGTGGTTCCGTCGCCGCACTCATGGTCCTGGGTCTCAGCGACCTCGACGACAAGTTTTGCGCCCGGGTGTTCGACCTGGATACTGTGAAGGATGGTTGCTCCATCGTTGGTGATGACGATGTCGTCACTACCCTGAGTTACAAGCATCTTGTCCATTCCACGTGGACCAAGTGTCGTTCTGACTGTGTTGCCAAGGACCTTTGCTGCCATGATATTGGAGCGAAGAGCTTCCTGACCTGGTACGCGCTCTACGTTGCTACGTAAAATGACTACCTGCTGACCTGAGTTGTTTGCCATAATCTATATTCTCCTGTACTAGTGTGTTAAAAAGTGGATTGGACTTCTATATAAATATGATGTATTGATTGTTGACTCTTCAGTCGATACGTTTAATTGTAAAGAGTGAGTAGACCGGAACGCCCTCTATTTCTTTGACACCGCGCTTATCAAAGATCACACAGATGCCTACTGGAGTGGCTTTGTGGCGACGCAGATAATTTACTATCTCTGTCAGAGTGTTGCCGGAAGTTATGCAGTCATCCACGATGATGCAGCGTTTCTGGGATACTTTGCTGAAATTTCCGGAAATCGAACCTGTCTTTGCTTCAGGGTTGTGTTTTGACGGATGATAGATGGCAAGATCCAGGCCATCTTCTGCCGCTATCATGGTTGCAAGGGGGATACCTGATACTGATATTCCTATGACCGTATCGACACCCTCCTCCTCCTCATTTGCTGCATCAAAGCGGGCAAGCATCATGGATGAGATCCCGCCAAGAAGTGTGGCGTTTGAACTGACGTTCGTCCAGTCGATATGCACATCTTTTGGTGCTGCAATTCCTGATTTCCCCTGTGTCAGAAGCCAGGTCACGGTATCGATCGAGAGGCTGAGTTCATCCGCGATTTGACCGGATGAGTGGCCTTCGGCATGAAGGTCTTTTGCTTTTGCTATGAGCTCTTCTAAGGAAGACATATGAAAAGTAATCGCTTTTGCGGATATATATGCTTTTGTGATGGGGTCGTGCAGAAAATATGGGAAACCTTCTAAAAGTGAAAAGCCTAACAATTCAGCAAGATATGTCCGAAAAATATGTGACAAGATCGTTTCAGAAGAAAATCATGCCATATCTCACCACCTTCGACGATGCAGAAAAAAAGCAGTTCTACCATGATGCAGATTCGGCAGTCCAAGAACTTATTTGCATGGGGAAGGACCATAAAGAAATTCTTTGGATCATGCAGAGCATAGGCCTGTACCTCTATGGAAACTCTGGAAAAAATTTCTATGTCGATTATCAAAAGATCACTTTATCGGACAACTGTGTTCTTTGGACGATGCAACCGCCTGGTGGGGGTTGTGTCCATCTTTTCCAGACACCAAAGGGAAAACTGCTCATCGATGCCGGGTACGGGGTCAACTTTGCTGACTGGGAGCGGATGTTGTCTACACTTTCTCTTGGCGGCTTTTCCGATGTTAAACACGTTCTGTGCACCCATGGGGATGCAGATCATGTGGGAATGACCGGGTTGCTTCCTGTCCCGCCGTTTGTCCACCCTATCACGCAAGATCTTCTGGATCACGGTTCACGGTCATTTGCATCCACCAATGACCTTCTACTTTTGGAACGTGTATACACAACGACGGTCAATACATTTTCCCAACTGGCGTTTCCAAAAGAGTATATTCTTAGTAAAACCGAGCCGCTGAGAATGCGGGGGATCTTTCCTGTCATCGATGAGATCAGTTTTTCCGGTCTTAACTTCGAGGTCTGGGAAAGCCTAGGAGGGCATCTTGCCGGGCAGCTCTTTTTCTACGAGCCAGAGGAAGGTCTGCTCTTTACAAGTGACGCCATCTTGAACTTTGCTACGCTCACTCCATGGCGTCTAAGGTATGGTTCCATTCCGGATTACCTCATAAATTCGGTCAATATCGACAGTGTGCTCGCACGACACGAGCGTGGTGAACTGATGAAACTTGCCGTCGAACTGGATGTCGAGTTACGAAAAAAAGGCAAACGTATCAGATTATGCTGCGGCCACGGGGCAGTATCGGCAATTGATGAGCATGGTGGTCTCGAGGTCATCGACTCGGTCATCCATTACTCGCCTAGGAAATTCACCGAAGGGGTACATGACCTTATTGCGAAAATTTCCTGGTTTGTCAAGAGACGGCTTATCTGATGTTTTTCGCCAAGGGATCCGGCTAACGCCTTTTCCCTTTATCTGTTCCCCGCTTTATTGGTGCAGAGCCGCAGATCGGGCAGTCTGCCTCTTCTGCCGGCATCTCTGCCCCGCACCCTGAACATATTTTTTTCCAGACCCTTTTCTTCACATTTTTTTGAAGGATACTTTTGGTCTGGATCTTGAGATGCCGACAGACATTTTGCACTGCATAATCATCCGAGACCACTGTACCTTTCAAAGTCAGACCTAAGGCGATCACAGAGATATCCGTGTCTGAAAGGACCGTGGCATCACCACTTTTGAGGGCGGCGGTGGTCGTTTTCAAAATATCTTCGGCTTCTGGTTCGGTCACCACGAGACCATTTTCCACCATGATCTCATACCGCATCTTTGACGTGAGATCCTTGAGTTCGTCCACCACTTCCGGCGTTGTGTAAACCTCGCCTTCAAGGGCATAATCACCAAAAAAATAGGAGGAGTCCAGAATATATTTCATTTACGTAAAGCTTCGGCAATGACGCCGGATGCAGTGATCTTGCTTGAGGCGCGCTCAATCGTATCCGAGGAGGCAATGTCGGCAAGACCGGCCTGAACTAATTTGATGTATCCTCCTGATGCGAAAACCCCATGAACACCCGCGGCCCGAACCGAGGTGGCCCCTTGCTCGCGTAGCATCCCGGCCGCCTTTGCCATAGATCCGCCGGTCGCGATGATATCATCAACGATGATACAGTCCCTTCCCTTAGCTTCCAGATGTTTTGGCGCCATTGTGACCTCAGACCCGGAGATGCGTGTCTTGTCCAAATGATCACAGTCCCATTTTCCTATGGCTGCCACACCTTTGGCAAACTCCCACGCGCCCTCATCAGGCGACAGGATCAGCGGATTTTCGAGTGCCATCGTGCTGATGTATGCACCGATCTCGGGAGCGACCGTCAGATTTTTCGCCGGACATCTGAAATGCGCCAGTATGGATGTGTCATGGATATTGATGGTAAAAATCCTGTCTGCGCCGGTCGAGAGGGCTCGCGCCATCGCCCGTGCCGATATGGGTTCACCTTCATTGAACCTCTTGTCCTGCCGTGCGTATCCCATATATGGCAGAACAAGTGTGGTCTCTTTTCCCTCGCAGGCATCAAGCAGAAGCATGGCCTGCAAAGTTGACTCAGGATCGACCGTGCTTGCAACGATTATCATCTGGTCATCATCACCCATTATGCGTATGGACTGCTCACCATCTGGAAATGTAGTATATTTTACTTCAGATAAATCACAGCCAAGTTTCTGCGCCGTACGTGCCGCGAGAACCTGACTTTTTTCGGTATAAACTACTCTCATGATAAGACTCTAACATCTATCTCTTACTGAAACTACTTAAAGCATAATCAAGAACAAATATTAGCATCTATAATCGAGGTACGGAACACAATATGGAACATGATGATAATTCGGGACAAAGGTCTGATGAAACTGTTATGGGGACAGTTTTGGACGTAAGCCCGGCTCAAGCCACGGAAGGTGTCCCAGCGCGGGATACTCCACCTGAGAAAGAGGCATATGCCTCTGACGGATACGATCCGGACCTATTTGGCGGCATACGGTTTGACACTACGGCAGATCTCGTTATCCCTCCATCGCTGATCGATCAGGTCATCGGGCAGGAACACGCAGTGGACGTGATTCGAAAAGCCGCCACACAGCGCAGACATGTCATGATGATCGGCAGTCCGGGTACTGGTAAGTCTATGCTTGCAAAAGCAATGTCTGAACTTCTCCCAAAAGAGGAGATGCAGGACATCATGACCTATCCAAACCTTGAGGACAACAATAATCCGATCATTCGGGTGGTCCCTGCCGGCAGAGGAAAAGAGATCGTCGGCGCCCACAAAGAAGAGGCACGCAAACGTGCATCCTCAAAAAATACCATGCTTCTTATCTTGGTGATCGGTATCTTGGGAATCGCCATTATCTCTGGTCAACTTCTGATGGGGATCATCGCCGTGGCATTTATCTTCATGGCATTCCGCTCATTCATGCCCAAAGAAACCGCTATGGTCCCAAAACTTCTCGTCTCCAACAAGCCTGATTCAACGGCACCGTTCGTGGATGGGACAGGATCCCATGCAGGAGCATTACTTGGTGATGTTCGCCATGACCCGTTCCAGTCTGGCGGTCTTGAGACCCCAGCCCATGACCGTGTCGAGGCCGGTGCGATCCATCGGGCACACAAAGGTGTTTTGTTCATCGATGAAATGAACACCCTTGAACTTACTTCCCAGCAGAGTCTCCTTACCGCTCTGCAGGAAGGCGAGTTCCCTATCACAGGTCAGTCTGAACGCTCATCCGGAGCCATGGTCCGTACAGAACCGGTGCCTTGCCGGTTCCTGATGATTGCCGCAGGAAATCTTGATGCTGTCCAGCACATGCACCCTGCACTTCGAAGCCGTATCCGCGGATATGGGTATGAGGTGTACATGAGCGAGACCATGGACGATACACCTGCAAACCGGGCAAAGCTTGTCAGGTTCGTTGCTCAGGAGGTCAAAAACGATGCGAAGATCCCGCATTATGATCCCTCGGCTGTCTCAGAGATCCTTCGTGAAGCCAAGCGCAGGTCCGGCAGAAAAGGTCATCTGACCGTAAAGCTGAGAGATCTTGGCGGCCTTGTGCGTGTTGCAGGCGATCTTGCCATTCAGGAGGGATCAGCAGTGACATCCATGCATCATGTGGTCTCAGCAAAGCAGATCGCACGATCCGTTGAAGACCAAATATCCGACGAGTATATTCGTCGGACCCGTGACTATGATCTGACCATCATCTCCGGCAGTCTTGTTGGCAGAGTCAACGGACTTGCCGTTGTAGGCAGTGATGCTGGGTCTGTTCTTCCAATCACGGCCGAGGTCACCCCCTCTCAGGGAGTCGGCATGGTGATTGCCACTGGTCTCCTTAAAGAGATCGCTCAGGAGTCCATCAAAAACGTGAGCGCTCTGATCAAGAAGTTCTCAGGCACAGATATCCGTAAAGTGGATATCCATGTTCAGTTCATCGGAACCTACAATGGTGTTGAGGGCGATTCAGCCTCCGTTACTGTAGCAACCGCGGTGATAAGTGCCCTTGAAGACATCCCAGTCCGCCAAGATGTCGCAATGACAGGATCCCTCTCAGTTCGTGGAGATGTTCTTCCGATCGGCGGCGTCACCTATAAGATCGAAGCGGCCGCAAAAGCGGGAATACGCACGGTCATCATCCCGCAGTCGAACCTTGCCGATGTCCTCATCGAAGAAAGATATAATGATATGGTCACCATCATCCCCGTAACAAGGATCGAGGAAGTGCTCAGATACGCTCTTGTTCCAGAGGACAAGGTGAAATTCGAAGAGAAACTTCTCCAGATCGGAAAGCATATGATCATCCCCAAGATGCCGATGCCTGCTGATAAAGTCGAGGCGTGAAAGCGCCCCTTATCTTTTTTTTCACTCTGTTCATCCTCTGTACTGCAAATAAAGGCAGATACTAGAAAATCAGAAAAATGTCATATTAGATTGCTGTTTTTTGTATGAAAAACCTAAGGTATATCTAGCCCAACGTCGTATTTTACTTATTTACGTGATGTTATGACGAAATATCTATTCAATGAAGGCATAGTTTGGGAAGACCGCCGAAAAAGGTCGTATCTGGTCCCTTATATCATCATCTTCCTCCTCTTTGCAGTGATCGCAATTTTCATCTGGGTCGCCGTACCGCTTCAGGCTCTTCTTCCAGCGATAGGCCCCATTCTTCCTCTCTGGCTGGTTTCTCACGATCTCGTTATCATGATCATTGTTACGGTCGCATCCGGGTTGATCGCTTTGATCATCCTTATATGCGGCATAATAAGTCTCAACCGGCCTCGTCTATATCTGACACCGCGAAGACTCTGTCTTATGCAGGGGATCGGATCATACAAAGAGGCTCGTTTTGACAAAATCGATGCCATCATAGTAAAAAAACAAACGATCAGCATCTCAGCCGGAGGGAAGAAAGTGATAAAATTCGGTCCGATTAGCGATCCGTATGCGACCAGAAATGCCATTGTCGGGCTGATCACCTTCGAGATGAAACCTCCAGAGGATGATACGATTGTCTTTGAAAAGGCAGTTCCAATTCTTAAGGAAGAGGACGATGTCTTTGATGCGGATGTAATCTGATCTACATACCATAGCTTTTTTTCTCTTCTGTCTAAAAAATCAGAAGATATGTTATTCTCTAGGGTCAAATAATACCTCAGACGATCATGGAAAAAATACGATATTATGACATCCGTTACGTCAGGGGGACGACCACGTCCATCCAGACAGAGAACCAAGTCATCGAAAACGCCGGCTCCTCATTTTACGGCAAAGCCCTCTTTAGAGTTTTAGGTGAGGAGGGTTGGGGGTACTACTGCGCCTCCTCCATCGATATGGACGACAAAAAAATGAAGGAGTTCTGTATCCAGAAAGCCGCCGCTTCTGCAAGACTTACAGGAGTTCGTGCCGATATAGCCGACGTGCCGATGGGTTCTCCACGTTCCTGGGTGTGTTCAGCAAAAGAGCAGGCACAAACACCTCTCGAAGAAAAGGCAGCCCAGCTTCTTCTTCTCGAGTCATCCGCAAAGATCCCTGAGATCAGCAGCACCTCGGCACGATACTCCGAGCAGTATCAGGATGTTATCTTTGAGGATTGTAATGGGTACTCGGTGACCTCCTCGACCTGCCGCACCCTTTTTACCATTTCGGCGGTCGCTAACCGTAATGCCGATATGCAGATGAACTATGAACAGGAGGCGGTTGTTGGTCCCCTTTCATTAAAAGAGTACATCCACTTCGGCGAGAAATGTGCGAAGCGGGCTGTTGATCTGCTGGATGCCTCAGTCGTTTCTGGTGGGCGCATGCCCGCCGTTCTGGATCCTGCCATCGGCGGCGTTTTTGCTCACGAAGCGGTTGGTCATGCAAGCGAAGGAGATGCGGTCAGAGACGGCGTGTCTGTTCTTGCCGGCAAACTGGGTGAGTCGGTTGGCTCCTCTTTAGTCACGATCATCGACGACCCCTCAATGCATGGATATGGATACGAACCGTTCGATGCGGAGGGCATTGCAACCGGCCCGACCGAGCTGATCAAAAATGGGATCATGCACAAATACATGCATTCTCGCGAGACACTTGCAGCCGTTGGCCTTGAGACCGGGGACGCCGGGCACGCTAGGGCAGAACCTGGTATGCAGCCTCTTGTCAGGATGAGTAACACCTACATCAAAGAAGGCGACGCTACATATGACGAGATCATTTCTGAATGCAAAAAAGGCGTTCTCCTGATCGGTTCACGCGGGGGTCAGGTCGATCCCGGACGCGGAGCTTTCCAGTTCAATGCAAAGTATGGATATCTGATAGAACATGGAGAAACCACAAAAATGATCCGGGACGTATCCCTTTCAGGCGACATCCTCTCGGTCCTGCACAACATCGCCTTGTGCGGAAAGGAACGCAAGATGTCCTCAGGCATGTGCGGAAAAGGGCAGTCTGTTCCTGTGTCGGACGGAGCTCCTTATGTTTATTTGACCGAGGCTCTTGTAGGGGGTGGCGGAAGTGTCTGAACTCGACATCGACAAGATCCTCTCATACGGTGAGAAGCTTGCTGATGAGGTGGAGGTCTTTGTTCTTGATTACTCAGACATATCTCTCGAACAGCGGGAGATGCATATTGCCTCGGTCTTCGAACATGCCGGCATATCGGTTTATCTGCGAGTGGTCAAAGATAACCGCGTCGGAATTTCAGGGACGTCAGACGTTCTTCGATGGAAAGACTGTGTTGACATGGCCTTATCGTCTGCAAAACTTTCTGAGCCTGTACCAGGGTGGAGCGGCTTTCCACAAAAAGCCGAACTCCCGGCGGGTCAGGATCCACTAGACAAAAATATTACCGTGAGCCCTGGACTTGCGGCCGAATATCTTGAACGGATGAATGCCGGTGCCGAGAAACATCCCGAGGCGCGTGTCGTTACCGGGGGGGTGTCCCTTTCCACGGGCACCTCGACCATCGCAAACTCGAACGGCGTATATTACACGCGTGAAATATCCGGCATCTCGCTTGGCATGGATGCCATATGTGAGAACTCCACCGGATATGACTATGACTCGAGTCCATTTTTGGACCGTGTCGACCCGGAAAAAATCGGCGAGGAGACCACCTTTTGGGCGACCGCTTCCAGAAACGGTGTCGACGTCGAGACGAAAAAATATGACGTGGTCTTTTCTGAACATGTCGTGGCATCCCTCATCCTCGATCTGTTCACGGAGGCGGTGAGCGGCAGAAATGTTCTCTTTGGCAAATCGATCTATGCCGGCAAACTCGGCGAGCAGATCCTTCACCCATCGATATCCATCTCTGATATCCCCATGGATCCGGCAGGCTCTGCATGGAAGAGGTTCGACTCCGAGGGAACGGTGACCTCGGATATGGACATCGTTCAAGACGGTGTGCTCTCTGGATTTATGTATGATGTGAAGACAGCGTCCCAGGTCAAGGTCACGTCCACCGGACATGCTCACCGGGCAGGAAACGGGGCGACGCAGATCGGACCGCATTGTCTACGAGTGGCCGCTCCGGTCATGGAAGTTATGGATTCACCGTGTCTGTTCGTTCGTGAGGTCATCGGAGCACATACGGCAAACTCTCTCACCGGTGAGTTCTCTGTTGAGGTCGCCAATGCATTCTTTGCTGAGTCAGGACAGTTTGTCCAACCGGTGAAGAAAGCCATGATCTCCGGGAACATCTTTGATATCCTTAGAGATGGAGTGAACATCTCGGCTGAAACAAAAACATTCGATGGTGCCATCGTTCCAAAGATGCGGATCGAAAATATGCAGGTTATTGGATAGATAAGGGTTAAGTATATCCCTTTTCATGGAGATAGTATCACTTACAGCTATGTCAGACGATCATACAATGATCCGTATCCCGACGTATATTCCCTCTGTCGACAAGATTCTTGGAGGGGGTATTCCGATCGGCTCGACGATACTACTTATTACGGAGCCCGGAGCAGGTGGCGCTGAGTTCCTTTCTAGCTCTGTAGCGAACTATGTTCGGGAGATAACAGGGGACTATCCACCTGTAAAAGATGCAAGACAACCAGATTATTTCTATTTCATCTCTCCAAAAGCATCAAAAGTCCAGTTTATACGCAATATGAAGCAGCAGTTCAGCTATCTGGACACTTTCGATTTTGAAGGTGAAGTGCTGGACAAACGAGTTTTCTATATGGATGTGGGTGATATATATTTTGCGAGAACGACCGTTCCTCTTACCTGGTACTCTCAAAGGACGATTTCGGAGCATCTGAGAAACCTCCCACCGTACGATGAATATGGGGGTATGGGATACCTTGCGGGTATGGTGGAGACCATCCCAGAGTATTCCATGATTTTCCTCGATTCATTGACTCCGTATATCCCGTATTTTAACGATTCGGATAAATGGCGTGATCTCATATTTTTGATGTATGGTCTCTCACGCGTAGCAAAGAAACGTAATCTCACCTTTGTCATCGCCATGACCAAAGGTATTATTTCGGACATCCAGGAGACCGCCCTCGGTAATGCATTTGATGGAATCATGCGTCTGGTCTGGCAAAAAAGTCAGTCCTCCATGTCGAGACAACGACAGATGTATCTCGAAAAATTTGCGAACGTGTTGTCATTGCTTTCATCAACCGATATTGCCACATTTAATGTAGCCATATCTCCCGATACGGGTTTTGAGATATCAAATCTCAGGAGAATAGCATAACATGACAAATCCTATACAACCCAAAAAACTTATCCCCACCGGTATTCCAGGCTTGGATGATATGATCGGCGGCGGTTTAATCAAAAGCTCGGTTTTCGTCCTGATCGGAGAGACCGGTACCGGTAGAACGATGATCTCCTTTCAGTTTCTTCACCAGGGCCTGCTTGATGGCGAAAAAGTGATGTACATCAGTTTGTTCAATCCGGTCGAACAGCTCAGATCAAGTTTTATTTCGAAGTATCCGGATATGGAGGATCGTCTCGACAAAGATCTCTTCATCGTTCAGTTGCCGCCTGAAATTTTTCTGACATTCTCGTCCCGTCTTGGTAACAACGTGGCAATAATGATCCAGGAACTTGGCATAAGCCGTGTTGTTGTCAATCCATTCTCTGCCTTGGAAGAGGCGCTGGTAACTCCTACTGGATTCAAATCGACCGAACTGAACCTGGTGTATCAGTCTCTCCGTTCGACTGGGGCAACTATAATACTTCATATAAACTCAGGTCCTAGTGACGTTTTTTCCAGTAAATTCGGATTTTCCGAGCTATTCGCCGATGGGGTCGCATGTATGTTCCGGGAGTTCCCAGACAACGATCATATGCGGCCCTACCACATGCCGTTTGTTCTTCTGAAATCTCGCGGTGCTATTACAAAAACGGCCAAATTGATCAAGTATGACGATACTGGAATGTTTACACTCCAGTCGCCGGTCAAATAAAACATTTCCATATTTTTCTTAAGAAATACCTTATTAATACTAAAGAATCAATATAATATCATAAATGGATCAGTCAGGCATAAGTCCGAGCATCCCAGCTTTGAAACGTCCCATTCCGAGAAGGAAAAGAAAGGATCGATTATTCACACTACCGGTGCTCGTTTTGATGAGTGCAGTTTTTCTCACACTGATCGGTATTCTGCTTGTAGTTTCAAGTGCGGCCGGTTTTTTTTATCAAAACAACCCACCCCCGGGGATCATAACCGTCACGCCGCCTCCTTTGATCACGATCTCCCCAATGGGAACAATAGATTTCCTTCCATGTTCATCGATCGGGAAGGTCTGTGATGCAGATGATCCGCATGGTTTTTTCCAACCATTCTGTATCGAAACTGATCTTGGAGATACCACCTATATCTATTATGATAATATATCATATCCACATTATTCGTTTTCTGGAAAAACGTCACTGAAAGCAGTGAATCTCTATCCAGTGACGGAGTTGGTCGTTGATTACCGCGTTCCAGACGTAACGGTCAAAAAAATTCTCGTTGACAAGGAGATCATTGAATATGGGTTCCTTATCGGTAGAACGTACAAGACCGTCTATGTGACATATCCGGATCCTGATGCCCTATGTGAAATCAAGGTCTATGATGATTCAGGTTATCTTGTGGCTGCCGAAGGATTTGGCGGCCAGTATGATTCCGGGAAGAAAGATGTCATCACGTATCTCAGGCAGGGAAACTACACGATTGAGATGACGGGAAAACGTATCGAATTTACTGTATACATCATAGAAAAATAAGTTCTTCAGATAATAATTCCAAATAATGAGATGATGGAAAAACGCTTAACATTCCGCGTATCCATCATAAAAAAATAAGTTTTTTTTCAGATAATAATTCCAAAGAAGGAGAGGATGATAAGCAAAACTGCTCCAAGGATCCCACCAACCGCACACACGATCACTTGAGCAAATGAAAGGTCACCGATAGGTGCAAGATGAAGCCACGAAACGATAAAGAGTATCACAACACCGACTACGGCATTGATCAATAATTTAAGCCCATTTCTCAGAATGAAAAACAGTACTGCGCAGATCACGACTGCGATGATGATCATAATGACTGTTGCAAAAATATCCATGTAATTAGATGCACCCGACCAGAATATAAATGATTTGTCTTTATGCATCTCTTATTTTGTACGAGATAAGCATGATATCTCCCAACTGAGGGAGCTGAGCCCCTGTTTGCCTTGCCTCTTTCCACTTTTCTTACAACACTGACTATAGGTGCTTCTATCATCGTTATTCGAAAACTCTAAGCCCCAATAACCCTTTTTTTATTATATGCAGCGCCATGTCCTCCTTACCGGTAATATCCAGGTTGGAAAAAGCACCATCATCAACAAAGTCATCAATGCGTTAGACATCAATCCGGGTGGGTTCAAAACATGTTGGGGAGCTCCTTGTTCGGATGGAACCACTGATCTCTATCTTTTAGGTATGCACGAGGCCCCCTCACCAGATAAGATCGCGGCCCGTCGACTTGGGTCTGGTTGCGGTGTGACAGCGTTTCCTGATGTCTTCGATACGGTGGGTCCTCACCTGCTTGCTGAGGCCTCCCACTCCTCTCTGATCATCATGGATGAACTCGGGTTCATTGAAAAAAATGCTACAACATTCCAAAATGCTGTTTTGTCCACCTTTGACGGCGCCATCCCGGTCTTAGGCGTGATCAGAAATATGCAGACACCTTTCCTTGATAAGGTCCGGGCGCATCCGAATGTGGATGTCATTTTTGTAACCGAGGACAACCGCGATGATATTTTCCTGCAGGTCCTTGATCTGTTCAAAAAAAGTTATTCGAGATAGGGTTTTATCTCGGTAAATATTTCATCGATCAGAAGCTTTGCTTCAGCAGGATCCTGTGATTCTGCGAAGAACCTTACCAGCGGTTCGGTCCCTGATGGTCTAATAAGGGCCCATGCACCACCTCTTGTTATACGGATACCGTCACGGTCATCGATTGGGCAGTTCGCGAAGTATTTTTTCATGTGGGCAACGATCTCTTTTGCTCGCGTGGTCTTCCGTTTTTCCTGATACATGGTGAATTTTGGAAGTTCTTCGATGAGCTTTGAAAGCGGCTCATTCTTTGCTGCAATAAACCCGAGCATCGTTGCGGCACTCATCCCGCCGTCTCTGCAGAACTGGTGTTTTGGATAAATGATCCCGCCGTTTCCTTCACCGCCGATCACGATATTCTCTTTGTTTGCGATCAGCTCCCGCATGGTCCGTGCCACATAGATGCTTCCTACGACCGTGTATGTGGTCGTACAGTTGTATTTTTTACCGACCTCTTCGACGATACCGGATGTACTGACCGGAGTTACGATCACACCTCCGGGATTTTTCTCACAGAAGTAGGAGGCGAGCAGAGCAAACGTGATGTTTCCATCCATGAAGGCACCGTTTTCATCAACGAAGATCGCCCTGTCTGCGTCTCCGTCGTGTGCTACACCAAATGCCGCTCCTGTGGCCTGGACCAGGGCTGAAAGATTAGCAAGTCCCTCGGGGCTTGGTTCAGGCAGTCGTCCTGGGAAAAGCCCGTTGAACTCTGCGTTGATGGTGTGAACATTGCACCCAAGTCTGCGAAGTATCTCGGCCGTTGTCGCGGCCGCCGGCCCATTTCCCGGATCGACTGCGACCGTGATCCCTTTTCCACAGTCTTTTGGAAACTGTGCAACGATCGAATCGATATAGAGTTTACGTGCCTGCGGTTCTTCTGTGCAGTCGCCAACTCTATCCCACGCGGACACGACCGACCTCTTTTGGATCAGTATGTCTTCGAGTTCGAGTGTGCGTTCATCGCCCATCTCGGTGCCGTCTGCTTCGATGATTTTTATCCCGTTATACTCTGGCGGGTTGTGTGATGCGGTGATCATTACGCCGCCGTCGAGTTTGTGATCGAGAACAAGATACTGTAGACATGGTGTTGGAACCACGCCAAAATCGATGACATCGCAACCGCATGCCATAAGCCCGGCGCGGACCGCGGCTCCAAGCGCAGGACCGGATGTTCTGGTGTCTCTGCCGAGGCCCACAGTTTTGCCTTCGCCGAGCATCGTTCCAAATGCTTCAGCAATACCAAGAGCAAATACCGGCGTCATATCGACCCCGGTCACTCCGCGAACACCATTTGTCCCAAAGTATTTCTTTTCACGTTTTTCGAATGCCATGTTTACAACCGTCTATGTAGGAGTATGGGCGGTCGATAATAATAAGGGTTGAGAAAAAAAGTTTGGTTATTGATAATTATTAGTCATCTTCATCGTCTTCCTCATCCTCAGATTCGCCCCGTCTTTCCCTGAGAAAAACGTTTGCAGACTCGCCTAACTTTCGCATGATCTCGCTTATCTTATCCTCGATATCGATCTCATCATCGATCTCGAGGGTGGTTCCTTCTATCTCAAGCAGGAATCTTGCGACCTCGCTTGATTCAAAGAGGATGTCGTCAAGTTCATCCAGCGTGAAAAATCCGCACATCGCTCCATAGAAGAAGGTGGCGCCGGATTTCCTGACCTTTTTCTTGAATGCACTTCGTGCCTGATTCACAGCCTGGGGGCTATACGGCTCCTCCATGAATGGGCAAAGCTCCGGGAGGTTCTCCCCGATGAATGTCATCTCGGCGCCGTAGGGTGTTTTGAAATCTGAGCAGAGGCGGGCGATCGCCCATTCGCGTGCGGTTATGTAGGTCCGTTTTCTCAGGAAGACATTGACCTTTCTGTAGGTCGCTCCGTCAACTTTTTTGAATTTTTGGTATTTGTTGATCTCTTCACTGCGGCTCTCATCGACGTACCGGTCGTTCTCGGTCGAAGAAGTTTCTTCAATGAGGTGTTCGTATTCTTCCATTGCTTAATTAGAATATAGGGGCGCCATGTGTATTTTAGGGTTTGCTGATTTGTTTTCAAAGCTGATTTTACGTATAGCATCATATGGTTTATTGCTGGTGCGGATTTGGTCATTTCGTGTAAAGAGTTACCACTACAAGCTGTTGCCTCAGTATTTTTTTCTAAAAAAAGGGGTGGTTATTCGCCGTTTGCGAGCGGGAAGTAGCTACGGTATGCTTTTTTGCGCTGTTCGAGATCGGTGTGGATGTAAATTTCTGTTGTCTGGATGGAGTTATGTCCAAGATTTTCCTGAACGACACGGAGATCATGGGAGCGTTTGTAGAGTTCACTTGCGTAACTGTGCCTGATCTTATGGGGTGTGATCCCTGGGGGTGCGTAGAGATTGAAGATGTGCTGCACGGTCCTTGGTGAGATGGGATTCCCGTTTCGACCTTCAAAAACCGGCCCGCTCTTTTTGCCGTTCAGATGTTCTCGGATCTGACTCAGCGTGTCTGGATCGCAGAATACGATCCGAATTTTGCCCCCTTTTCCTCTAACGCGGATCGTTTCCTCTTCGAAATCTATATGTTCTGCTAAAACCCCGCAAACCTCGGAAATACGCATTCCAGTGGCGTATATTGTTCTAATAAGAAGTGCATCCCGGGGTTTTTTAAGTGATCCAAGAAACGTCATCACCTCATTATGCTTGAGGTATATAAGTTCCCGATCCTTGATTTTGGGTCGATCGATCTTGGCCATGGGGTTTGTTTCGGTGATATCCTGACTAATCAGGTACCGATAAAATGAGCTGAGGGCCGAGTCATATTGGTGCAGACTTGCCGCACTCAGCTTTCTTTCGTCACGGATCAGGGTGAAAAAATCTCCGATCTCATACGAATTTGCATCGATTTCAGCTCCCATTCCATAATTATTCAACTCTTCGCAGGACAACGGCAGCACTCCGTCATTTTCCTTTAGGTGTGTTTCATATTTTGCAAAAAGTTTCAGGATCCTTCCATAGGCCTCGATCGTATTCTCTGCATAGTTCTTCGTCTTAAGATTGCTGAGGTATCGCGGTATCCAAATGCTGAAGGTTCGTTTTGGGGGTGCCATTTTGTTTGATTATCTCTTGGTTCTTCGTAATGATAATGATTGCGCATAATACCTATTATGCGCAATATTTTAGCCATTTTAAATCTGGAAAATAAGCTATAATTGAGATCTATTTTAAAATTAAAGCTTAAATATGGATTTTTATTACTTTTGTAAATATTATTATTATCCATGATGGAGATTTGAGTCGTTTTTCCAAGTTAACTCACTTGAAAGAAATAGCGGGCTTTTGCGGGTATGTGATGGCTCGAATGATGTATCGTATGGCCTCGGCTCTAAAAGGCTGGCAAATCGAAGATATGAAAGCGGTATTTTCTAAAATTCTGAAAAAAAAAATCTGCAGCCGAGTATCGGAAGCTCCTGCTGTTTTACTGATCTTAACCAAGGTCTCAAGGGAAATATGTTTTAAGTATGAGTGCGTCGAATGGTAAGATAACAAGATGCTGGATAATATATTAGATGGGGGACGCCCGAGTTACAACTACAACTGCGAGTTCTATGTGCATTATATTGGCAATGAAACATGCCAAGCATTCCCAGAAGGCATTCCATTAGATATATGGGTGGCCGCCCAAGCCCCGGATGTCTGCAACAAGGACAAAAACATCAGCTGGATCCCAAAATAACAATTATTTCCATCCACGTCGCAATAATCAATACACATAGAGCTCCTACTGTTTTACTGATTCATATTTCTCGCACTAAATAAATCCGTGAGGTTTTTTTTTCTCCATAGTGTGACATCCAGCAGTATAGATCATGGTGATTCAAACGAAGTTTCCTTTACATGTTGTTTTCTCTCGTCTTAGTTTGCAGTTTAGTGCCGTAATATCGAGATCCTCGTCCAAGTTCCATTGGAAGTAGCTCTTATCAATGTTAAATAAACTGCATGATGCTATATCAATCATTTTTTTCAAATCACTCTATTAGGGGATCATCCTATACATGAAAACCATTATTATATCTCCCGCATCATCTAACGACGAACATCATGGCAATCATGAAAATACGGGGCGGTGATCTCGACCTTGTCGAGTATGACTTCGCCTCCTTTCATCCTGGAGAACATATTTATACAGATATTCCTATCGTAAAATCTCCAGTTCCGCAAAAAGGATCATTTAATGTCACTGTACCGTCACGTATTCATCTAACTGTACTGGACATGAACCGTTTTTCTCCGGGAAAGCCGGGCGGCGGCGGTCTTGGGTTTGCTTTGCAGATATATAGTAACGCGACCGTGTCCTGTATTTCTGGGAGCACAGTCATCGACTCCTCGCGTGTTCTCTTGATTGAACATCTGGTTGCCGCATTCAAAGCGGTCACGGGATATATCGGAGGATTTGATATTCGGACCGGGGCTCATGGAAAAGAACACGTTGGTCTTGGTTCAACGTGTACGATCGCCTCTGCCGTCGTAGCAGCTATGAATGAAGCACTGGGTTGCCCGCTCACATATAACAACATTCGCCAGTTAATTGGGCACAATTATGTTGAAGAGACCAATGAACCGGGTGAGATCGCATTCGGCTTCGAGACCGGTGTTGGTGCGGCGACCTCAATCTATGGCGGCATGAACATTCTTGGTGATCAACTGACCCATGTGTATCGGCATTCTTTTGCTGAAGACAAAAACGTCTTCATCATTACACCAAATATCCATCCCGAGGATGACAACTCCGGTCTTGAAGAGTTCTCTCTTCTCATGACCCGGGCACGGACCCTTGACTACCGCGATCGTGAACTCAAAGCGTATATGATCATGATGGACATGATCCCGGCGATCGAAAAAGGCGATCTCAAAAAAATGGGCGATATCATGTGGGAGATCGAGTTCCGCGGCTCAAAACGTGCAGAGGTCCAGCATCACACATTTATCATATATCAATACATGAATGCACTCAGACAGGCAGGACTTGAGTTCGTTGCCATGAGTTCGGTCGGTCCCTCCATATGTGTTGTCACCGAAAAAAGCGAAGAAGAAATAAAACCGATCTTGGACGTGATCGGTCTTGAGATATCGGTGATCACAAAAGTTGACAACACCGGAATCAGAATAACTAAAAATTAAGCCGCATCAAGTAGCTGGAATAATACCACAGAGAAAAGTATTATGCCTAGGTTCTCCCAAAAACAGCATGTATGAATGTTAAACGTCTTGGAGCGGTGTTAGTTATCCTTCTGGCCTTCGTGTGTGTCGCTGGTTGTATGGGAACTATAACTACGGTGGTAATTGCTCCTGATGCTTTAGTTGGTACCTGGGTCGGCATCGAAGACGGTGGACCCGTTGCCAATGATCTGACGTTGATCTGTAATGAGGGTGGTTCAGCAAAACTGACTGGAAGCTTCAGCGGCGGCGGGATGAGCAAAACTATGAATGCGAGCCTGCAATGGGGGTATATAGAGGGTAATCAATTTATTCTGAAGAGCGGCGACAACGAACTTGCGACCTATCTGACTGGAGATACCCTCACGATAATGATCAACCCAAAGAAGATGGGTATTGCCGACTTTGATATCGATTATGATATCTTAATGAAACGGTCCTGAAGCGTTCCCGGCGGTTCTACTCCGACTACCCTCACGTCTTGTTGTTACACGTATACCATACAAATTTGCTGCCGAGGAGATGTATTATGACCCGATTTCGACTAGAATGGATAACTCTATTTTTTTTTAAATTTCTGCACAGACATTCCCCTAACCTATTTTCGTTTCTTCTCTGGTGGTCCAGCATCACATATTTATCATATATCAATACATGACTGCACTTAGACAGGCAGGACTTGAGTTCGTTGCCATGAGCTTGGTCGGTCCATCCGTATGTATGGTCACCGAAAAAAGCGAAGGAGGAGATGATATCGTTCTTGGACACAATCGGTCTCGAGATATCGGTGGTCACAAAAGTCGACAGCACCGGGATCAGAATAACTAAATATTAAGCCACAGTGTGTAACGGGAATAGTACCACAGAGAAAAGTATTAACTCTCCTCTCTTCCAAGATTAGAATGTATGAATATTAAACTTCTCGGAGGGGTGTTTGCTGTACTTCTGGCCTGTGTGTGTGTCGCTGGTTGTATAGGAAACTCAACTCCAACTGAAACTGCTCCGGATGCCCTTGTCGGTACCTGGGTCGGCGTAGAAAATGGTTTGCTCGTTTCCTATAATATGAATCTGGTATGTAACGAAGATGGTTCTGCAAAATTGACCGGAAGCTTTAGCGGTGGCGGCATGAGTAAAAATCTGAATGCAAATCTGAACTGGGACTACGTATCAGGGAACCAGTATGTTGGGAAGAGCGGTGACAATTCACTTGCTATCTACCTGACTGGAAATACGCTTACTATCACAGTCAACCCGAAGAAGATGGGTATTGCCGATTTTGATATCGATTATGA
This sequence comes from Methanocorpusculum sp., assembly GCA_029987315.1. Classification (GTDB taxonomy): domain Archaea; phylum Halobacteriota; class Methanomicrobia; order Methanomicrobiales; family Methanocorpusculaceae; genus Methanocorpusculum. The sequence continues at coordinate 9,746 of DALTVZ010000168.1, read as the reverse complement.
TATCAATATGAAACGTTCGAGCGGTACTGTTTCGACCACTACTGTCACGAAGACTCCAACAGCCCTTCCAACCACTACGCCTCCTGATGCGGTCGTAGGAAGTTGGAAAGGTACGGAAGAAGGTGTTGTTTCCTATGATCTTACTATGGTTTACAAAGCAGACCGGACCGGTATGATCACTGGTACATTTGTTGTAATGGGACAGAGCAAATCATTTACCAAGGATGTTACCTGGGAATATGTGAATGAAAACAAGTATCAGGCAAAGTACGGATCAGAGATCCTGCCTCTGCAGCTCGTAGGCACAGAGCTAATTGTAACACTTGTACCGTCCAAGCTCGGAGTTGAGGGAATGGATAACCCGCTCTCGATCCCGACTAGTAAAATATAATCCCAACTTTTTTTTGGCTCTTCGACAAATCGAGCTTTTCTTTTGAAACATCGAACATCAATTTATCGAATATTTTGGTATCAGGCTATCGTATAAATATCCTGAAAAATAACAAAACAGCAATAAGCAAAATTTTTATTTGGTTTCATAATTAATGTGGCAGTTTCATGAGATACTAAATGATCCGTCAGTAACTCACCCTCAATCACTCACGTAAATGATATTGTATACACCTTCAGCAGTGATGAACTTCCGTCCGCAAATATCCCACGAACAGCGACCTCTCTGACACCTGTTACCCCATTACAGACCCCGAAATATCGGACCTCCCCCTTGCCTCCGGAAGGTGCTGACATCCTAGAAACTGAATCCGATAGTGACACCCCTTCGATCTCTAATACAAGGATGAAGAGCTCAATGATCCTTCGCCCTTCATGAGTCGTTACTACTATATCTCCGCCGGAAACCATGATATTGAGTACCACATCTGGATCCTCAAGGGATTTATGAAACATATAATTTGATCCTAAAAATCCGGCAAATACGGCAACACCAAATACAGCGAACATAATGACAACAAAAAATGCTATTACAAATCTGCGTTTTTTCTTTGGATTCTCTCTTTTATATACGCGTGCCATAATTGTTTTTGAAATAATGTTCAAGGTCAATAATAGTTTTTATGATCAAATCCAGGGAGATCCTAGATCTTTTCGAAACTGCATCTTAATAAATAAGACCATGTTTCAAATCATCTTTTTGTCATGTAAATGGGGACTCACTCAAAACCTTGAATTAAGACAAATTTATTGAATATGGCTTCTTGTATCATATAAATATATCACATATGGCACACGTGCACGTGTTATCCTCTAAACAGCAGGCAAAATGTTACTTTTTTATGGGTAAACTCGCCATTTGTATAAATGGCCTATCCCTCTCTCTCTCTCAACAAAATTCTCTTAAATCTCCTTATGTATCTGGATTTTTCTCCCTCATACTCTGCCGGTGCATTTTACGATAGTTACCACATATGAACCCCTCACATTTTTCGCTCTCCTTTTTGACGCCATAAAACAGAATCATGATTAATTTCGGCAACACACTACTACTATCAACTATACTTTCAGAGATACAAAATTTCGAGGATACAAATGCAAAAAACACAATTCGTAGAACAAATTGGTGAGTCCACTGTGGTGAACTCCTACTTCCTGGTCAAGCGTGCAGAACTTCGAAGCAAAGGCGGCGAGCAGTTCGCCCATCTTACTCTTGTCGACAAGACAGGCGTCATCGAAGGAAAGTTTTATGGAGAAAAAGCTGCTGAGGTCCCAAGGATCATACAGGTAGGCCGCGTTTATAAAATATCCGGAAAAGGCAGAGCCAATCAGAACGGCGAATTGTATGTTTTCTCCGACTCGGCCGAGTCCGTCAAAGATCTTTTCGCGGGCCCGGTCAAACTGGCTCCCAGTCATGAAAACGCGTTCGTCTATACGCCGGCAAAACTTGAAGCCAATGCTCTGGAGATCCAGAAGGTCGTTGGAAGCATCAGAAACACCGATCTCAAACTTTTCGTTACCTGCTGTCTTGATTCACGTTTCTATGAATGCCCGGCCGCCATCCGCCGTCACCATGAATACACCGGGGGCCTCTGTGAACACTCCCTCGAGACCGTTCAAATTGCACTTTCTCTCATTGATACCATCTCCAGATCTGACATAAACCGAGACATGGTCATCGCCGGAGCCGTTCTTCATGACATTGGCAAGATATTCTGCTTCGACAAAGTCGGGTACGGATACGTCCCAAATGATACCTACAACCTCATCGAACACATCACCATGGGGATCATGTACATCGATGAGCACAAACATATCCTCTCTGATGCCCAGCTCCTCCAGCTCCGGCATATCATCCAGTCTCACCACGGCTCATACGGCGATGTGATCCCGCTCACCGTCGAGGCCTGGCTCGTTCACAAAGCAGACTCAGACAGCTCTCTTCTTAGAAGTATCATCGATGACCTTGCCGAAACACCAAACGGCCAGAAGAAAAAAGGCCTGCGTTCCGAGAAATTTTTATGGCATGCCGTGTGATCGGTGTGCAAGTACAGCCAACAGTTTATAACAAAGTTGAACTATAGTAATTACGTAAGGACAGCACCTATGGAACATGCAGATATCATATCAGGAGCTTATATCTATACTAAAGAGGCGTTTTTCGGCCTGAAAGAACTTCCTCGGTGGATCGTTCTTTTTCTCTTCTTAGTCATTCCGATCCTCGTATGTCTGGCCGTTGTCTCCCTCATATTCCAGTTTGCCGTTCTGCCGCTCCTTGAGGGCATCCTGGTCAATGAAAATTACGGATTCACCGCGGCAAGCCTCTCAGGCATCCTGCAATATCTGGCCGTCGTCATCAGCCTCTCCTGTGTCTTCTTTGTCCCCCTAATCCAAGGATATTGTTATCGGATCGCCAAAAGCGACGGATCTACGCCCCCTGATCACACGAATCTCTGGGGGCTCTTTTTCAGCGGATGGCGTATCAATTGCGTGATCATGTACTATGCAATCCCGATGATCGTCATCTCGCTTATATATGCGATGGTCTTTTATTATCTGTTTCCTGAAGCAGGGTTGTATACCACGATAGATGTCATGGCTCTGGGCAGTCTGTTCACCGTTCTCATCACACTTTCATATGTGGGTGTCGAGTTTATCACGATGATAATGGTCTCCCTTTTTGCATTTGCGGGGCTCGTCCATCTGACCAGATCCGGCTCGCTTCGAGAGGCAACCGATATTCGCCGCATCTGCCAAATTATCAAAAAAATCGGCTGGTATGACTATGTCCTCTCACTAGTTATCATGAGCATCCTTTTCCTTCTGGTCACGTTTATTCTTGTAACTCTTGCACAGATCTTTGCATACAATGGTGTCGCTATTGTGGTTCTTCTTGGCGTCTACTTTTTCGTCATGATCCCGACCATCGTGTTTTTCATCAAATATCTCTCTGAGGTGTATGATACGGCATTCCATTTCCAGGAGGAGGACGATGTCGACTTCGATGATTTCTGACCATGCCTGACCAATTCTCCCTCCAATCCTCATACTCTCCGAAAGGGTCCCAGCCAAAAGCGATCGAAGAGTTGACCGACGGTCTTGTCTACGGTGAACAATATCAGACGCTTCTTGGGGTCACCGGTTCAGGCAAGACTTTTACGATCGCAAACGTGATCCAGAACGTGCAGCGGCCGACCCTTGTTCTGGCACACAACAAAACTCTTGCTGCCCAGCTTTACAATGAGTTCAAAGATTTCTTCCCGAACAATCATGTTGAGTACTTCGTCTCGTACTATGATTTTTACCAGCCTGAGAGTTACATCGCGAAAAAGGATCAGTATATAGAGAAGGACGCGTCCATCAATCCTAAGATCGAGATGATGCGGCTTGCTGCGACGGCGTCCATTCTCTCTCACCGGGACACCATCGTGATCGCGTCCGTTTCCTGTATCTACGGTCTTGGGAACCCGGAAAATTTCCAGAATCTCGGGTTTGAGCTTAGGCAGGGGCAGATCATCAGCCGCCGTGAGATCCAGGAACGGCTGGTCTCGATCCTGTTTGAGAGGAATGATACTGAGCTGATGCCAGGACGGTTCCGTGTCAAAGGCGACACAGTGGATCTCATCCCGGGATACTTCAATGATATCATTCGGGTCGAGCTTTTCGGCGATACGATCGAACGGATCAGTGAGATCGATAAAAACACGGGGAAGGAGAAGGAGCGGATGGAGTACTTTTTTATTTATCCTGCCCGTCACTTCGTTATCCCGGAGTCAGAAAAACAGGCGGCCCTTGATTCGATCCGGGCTGAGCTTGAGATGGTTCTTGCCGAGGGTCGTCTGGACGATCTTGCGGCACACCGGCTCCGTCAGAGGACGCAGTATGATCTGGAGATGATCGAGGAGACCGGATCATGTAAGGGGATCGAGAATTATTCTCGGCACTTCGACCGGCGTGCTGCGGGTGAGAAACCGTTCTGCCTGTTGGATTATTTCCCAGACGATTTTTTAATGGTGATCGATGAAAGTCACCAGTCCCTCCCACAGGTCCGGGGGATGTATAATGGCGATCATTCGCGCAAACAGTCTCTTGTAGAGTATGGATTTCGCCTGCCAAGCGCATTCGATAACCGGCCGCTGAAGTTTGCTGAGTTCGAGAAGTATCTAACTCAGGTGATCTTCGTTTCGGCAACGCCGGCTGAGTATGAACGGACCCATTCGGAGAATATTGTCGAGCAGATCATTCGACCGACAGGTCTGGTCGATCCGGTGGTCGAGGTCCGGCCGATAACTGGTCAGACGGACGATCTGATGCGGGAGATCAGCGCCGTGATCGCACGAGGCGACCGGGCCCTCGTGACGACGCTGACAAAGAAGCTGGCAGAAGAGCTGACCGAGTATCTTGCTGGTCAGGGAATCAAGACACGGTATCTACATTCTGAGGTCCAGACACTGGAACGGACGGAGCTTATCCGTCAGCTCAGGCTAGGGATCTTCGATGTGCTGGTTGGGATCAATCTGCTGCGTGAGGGTATCGATATCCCGGAGGTCGGGTTCATCGGGATCCTTGATGCGGATAAGGAAGGATTTTTGCGGGACGCAAGAAGTCTTATCCAGATCATCGGGCGTGCGGCCCGAAATGCGGATTCGTTTGTTGTGCTGTATGCTGACAAGATGACCGACTCGATGAAGGAGGCTTTGGCCGAGACCTCCCGCCGTCGTCTTATGCAGATCGCATACAATGAGGAGCACGGGATCACGCCGGTGACGATCAAAAAACCGGTGCGGGAGAAGGAGATCGATATCAAGGATATCAAGCATCTGCCAAAGGCTGAGATCCCGAACCTGATCATCGAGTTGGAGGCCGAGATGAATACTGCGGCGTCATCGCTGAACTTTGAGCGGGCGATTCAGCTGCGTGATCGGGTGAAGGCACTTCGAAGCAGTTTGGAATGAGTGGCGGGCTTTATTCTGGATCTTTTTTCTCATCTATCTATGCCCAATATCCACTCCAAAAATAGTATTCACTGTTATTTTTCTCATTTTTTTGCAAGCACCTCTCTCACTGAGAGCGCCTTTTTTGTAGCACCCCGAGGCACTATCGCACCGCGCGGTTTGGGGTTTATAATCCCCCATGCCGATACTTACATGGAATGTCGGAACTCATGCAAAAGATCGAGCGGGCAACAAGCTCTCAATTCTTCGATCAGACAGGGCGAAACGAAGGAAAAACGCATCAATGCACCCCGATGCGGATCCTTCTTGACGGCACCTGTTCGTTTGACTGTGCCTACTGTGGTATTTGTACCAAAAAGACCGGCATCTCCTTCACACCCGAGGAGCTCGCTCATGGCTACCTCGAACTCCACCGTCAGGGAAAAGTCTGCGGCCTTCTTTTAAGCACCGGGATCCCCCGCGGCGACGTCGATCTCGGCATGGAAAAACTCACCGAGACCGCCAAGATCCTTAGGACCTCAGGATACGACGGATACCTCCATCTCAAGGTCCTGCCGGGAGCAAACCGTACAGACATCTCTGAAATGGCAAAATATGCCACCCGGCTGAGCATCAACCTTGAAGCACCCAGCGCCTCCCATCTTTCCGAGATCGCCAGCGTAAAAAATTACACATCCGACCTTCTTACCCGGCACAAATGGCTCGCTGAGATCATGCCCGGTCGCCACTCCACCCAGTTCGTTGTCGGCGCCGCAGGCGAATCGGACGCTGACATCTTCCAGACCGTCATGACCAGTTATGAAAAGTACGATCCTGCAAGGGTCTACTACTCCGCATTCTATCCCGTTGATGGAACACCTATGGAAAATCATGAAAGCACCCCGGTTTGGCGAGCAAACAGATGGTATCAGATCGACGCACTCCTTGGACTCTATAAGTATGAACGAGCCGAGACATCTTTAGTATTCGACGAAAACGGCATGCTTCTAAACACCGATCCAAAGATTCTTCTTGCACAAAATCTCCCTAAAGTGGACCCGCTCACCGCTGATCGGTCTCAACTTCTTCGCGTCCCCGGAATCGGCCTTGCCAGTGCCGCATCTATTTTAAAAAAGCGAGAGGCCTGCAATGTAAGTGACCCTGCCGTGCTACGAGAATGCGGCGTCATCATGAAACGTGCTCTGCCGTATCTCTCTCTTGGCCGTAGCCGCCAGACAACCTTCACCTCCTGGTGCTGAGTTCTTCTTCTCCTCGAACAAACAAAGTTATTTGTCAATACACACAGAATAGCTAAGTAACTTTTTGAATAAACCATAAGGAGAAAAACATGAACAAAACAATCATCACCGTCGTTGGAAAGGATGCAGTCGGCATCATCGCAAAAGTTTGCACATATTTATCGAATAATCATATCAATGTCGAGGATATATCACAAACGATCGTCCAAGGCTACTTCAATATGATGATGATCGTCGATACGGGAAATGCCGATATGCCGTTTGGCGATATGGCACAAGATCTTGAAAAAATAGGCGAAGAGATCGGTGTCCATATCAGATGTCAGCGTGAAGAGATCTTCGAAAAGATGCACCGCATCTAAGGGGCTTTCATGATAAACATCTTCGAAGTAAACGAGACCAATAAAATGATCGAGCAGGAGATGCTCGATGTTCGAACGATCACCCTTGGTATCAGTCTTCTCGACTGCATTGATAGCGATCTTGACCGGCTCAACGCCCGTATATACGAAAAGATCACCCGTGTGGGAAAAGATCTCGTCAGGGTCGGCAAAGATATCGAGCGGGAATACGGAATCCCGATCGTTAACAAACGTATCTCCGTAACGCCGATCGCACTCATTGGTGGTCCAGCCTGCCATTCACCTGAGGACTTTGTCACTATAGCAAAGACCCTCGACCGGGCCGCAAAAGAGGTCGGGGTCAACTTTCTCGGCGGCTACTCGGCGCTGGTATCCAAAGGCATGACCAAAGCTGAACATTATCTTATCCTTTCGATCCCTCAGGCACTCGCCACCACTGACAGGATCTGCAGCTCCGTCAATATCGGTTCCACAAAGACCGGGATAAACATGGACGCGGTCAAACTGATGGGCGAGATCGTTCTTGCGACCGCCGAGGCATCAAAGGATAACAACTCTCTTGGTTGTGCCAAGCTCGTCGTGTTCTGCAATGCTCCCGACGACAACCCGTTCATGGCAGGGGCATTCCATGGCGTGACAGAAGGCGACACCGTCATCAACGTAGGTGTCAGCGGTCCCGGTGTCATCAAGCACGCTCTCGAAGCGGTCCGCGGCCAAAACTTCGAGGTGCTCTGCGAAACCATCAAGAAAACAGCCTTCAAGGTCACCCGTATGGGTCAGCTGGTCGCACTCGAGGCGTCCGAGAGGCTCGGGATACCATTTGGCATTGTCGATCTATCTCTTGCACCAACACCTTCAGTCGGCGACAGTGTGGCTGAGATCTTGGAAGAGATGGGACTTGAATCGGTCGGTGCTCCTGGCACGACCGCGGCCCTCGCTCTTTTGAACGATCAGGTCAAAAAAGGCGGTGTGATGGCAAGCTCCTTTGTGGGCGGACTATCCGGCGCATTCATCCCGATCAGCGAGGATCAGGGTATGATCGATGCTGTGAACAGAGGCGCTCTCACCATCGAAAAACTTGAAGCGATGACCTCGGTATGTTCTGTTGGTCTTGACATGATCGCGATCCCTGGAAACACACCGGCAACCACTATTGCTGGAATCATCGCGGATGAGGCAGCGATCGGTATGATCAATCAGAAGACGACCGCTGTCCGTCTTATCCCTGTCATTGGAAAAGATATTGGTGATACTGTTGAATTTGGTGGCCTTCTCGGCCATGCCCCTATCCAGCCGGTGAACAAATTTTCATGTGAGGATTTCATCAACCGCGGCGGCAGGATCCCGGCGCCTATCCACAGCTTCAAGAACTGATTTTGGCATCACGCCAGATCATCTTTTTTTAGAAAAGATCGTAATTCATTCATCCATACCTGATACAGAATCGTTCATAATCTGCTGGACATGGCCTAATGCAAAGCCTTCATACGTATTCAGAGCCTATAAGTATAGTATTATGTGCTTAGAAGAGGTGAACCCTGATGGGGATGGCGATAGCCGGGAAGGTGAAGGGTCACCTTCTTCACGGTCGTCAAGAGTTTTTTATCGGGCTCTGGACACTGACCATCAGTGTTAGTCTTTCCTTCATTGCGGGTATTTATCTTGGTTTTGTAAGTGCAGTTCTGCTTCTTATCCCGGGACTTATGGTTCTCGTTACCCCCTCGATAAATATGCGGGGAGCGATCGCTGGGATCCTCACATCACGACTGTCTTCATCGATGCACCTAGGAGCATTCGAGACAAGGCTTGAACGGGATACAGAACTTGGAGACAATCTTCGTTCTTCGATCATCCTGACGGTGCTCATCTCTGTTGTTCTGGCGATTTTTGGCAAGATAATCTGTTTTCTGACCGGGACCGAGGTAATCGGCATTGTTGAGATGGTCATTATCTCGGTCATTTCAGGGACCATCGCAGGTGTTATCGTTACCGCTGTAGGTGTCCTGATCTCGGCGATCTGTTATCGGAAGAGATGGAATCTCGATATGGTCGGTGCTCCAGTCGTAACCACGTTTGGTGACATCGTGACCCTGCCGCTCTTGGTTGGGACCGCGATCGTGGTCATGCAGCTCCCATTTATTGGGAAGGCTATTCTTGGAATCCTCATATCTGCACTGGTCATCTGGGCGATCATGTCTATGTACGGGGGAACCAAAACAATGAAGGATGTTTTACGTGAAGGTCTCCCTCTTTTGACCCCCTTGTGCCTTTTGGGTATCATCGCCGGTGTTTTGTATACGAACCAGCTGGAAGGGCTGATCGCGGCGGCGGCCGTTTTGATCCTCATCTCGCCGTTTATGAACGGCTGCGGATCCATCGGCGGGATCCTGACCTCACAGATCGGGACCGAGATGCATCTGGGTCTCGTTGATGCGAAAAGTATCCCGCAAAAAATTGTATGGAGACATTTTTTCGCGAATTATGTGTATGCTCTGCTCCTGCTCCCTCTTATGGGCCTGCTCTCACATACAGCTGCAGTGATAATCGGTATCACGACGCCTGGACTTCTCCCAATGATCCTTCTGTCACTGATAGCTGGCCTTATTGTTGTGACAGTGATGAATTTTCTTGGCTATTATACCGCGGCCCTTACCTATCGTCTTGGATATGATCCGGATAACTTCGGTGTCCCGGTCATGACAAGTTCCATCGATCTGATAGGGGCAACGACACTGGTCCTT
>DALTVZ010000004.1 GCA_029987315.1 Methanocorpusculum sp. | reverse complement strand
GATAGATACTGCTCGATCAAAGCAGACCGTTCCCCCTCCAGTCGTCCGTTCCGTATCTGATCTTTTGCCATGTGAACTCTAAACCTGTGTACTTATTTGGCTCGGAGGAGTTAAAATGGTTGAGCGTCTTTTTCAGTACATAGCATGGTTGCTCGAGAATGATAGAGAATTACATAACCCAAAACCGCGAATAGTACCTGTAAGAAATACAATGATCCAGATACAGCTGCCAAAAGAGAAGATCGCTGGCGTCTCTCTCAAAAATCATATGCTGCTTGCCGCAGGGATCCTTGGGACGACCGGCGCATCATTAAAACGAATGCTTGCACTTGGTGCGGGGGGCGTCGTCACCAAATCCATCGGCCCGGTAGCGATCCCTGGTCATCACGGACCTGCACTTATCCCGGTCGACTGTGGACTCATCAATGCCATGGGACTTCCAAATCCGTCCAAAGATTTTGTTGATGAGATCGCTCCCCTCAAAGGCGAACCGGTCGTTGTCAGCATCTTTGGCGGGACCCCCGAGGAGTTTGGGACCGTTGCATCCTGGTTCCCGGATGCCCTCGCGTTCGAACTGAACCTTTCATGCCCTCACGCGGAAGGATACGGCGCCGCGATCGGTGTCGACCCAAAAACGGTGAGGAAATGCACCGAGATCGTGAAATCATTTAATAAACCCGTCTGGGTCAAACTCACCCCCAACGTAACTGATATCAAGACCATAGGAAAAGCTGCAGAAGAAGGAGGCGCGGATGCATTAGTTGCCATTAACACCGTGAAGGCGATGAGGATATCAACAGGTCTTCGCCGCCCGGTTCTTGGAAACACCTTTGGCGGACTCTCCGGCAAAGCGATCTTTCCGATCGCGGTCCGCTCGGTCTATGACCTCTATGACGCCGTCGATATCCCGATCATTGGTTGCGGCGGCATAACGACCGCTGACAATGTTCTTGAGATGATGATGGCGGGTGCATCTGCAGTTGAGATCGGCAGCGGGGTCTATGACTCGGTCAATATTTTTTCAGAAATTGCAGCCGAACTTTATTCTCCTGATGGGATACCAGCAAAGGAGATCGTGGGGTGTGCTCATGTCTGAAATGCCGAATATTGTCACCATAACGACCGTGGTCAATGAAACACCTACCGTGAAAACATTCGTGTTTGATACTCTCTTTGATTTTAGACCGGGCCAGTTCTGTATGGTCTGGGTCCCGGGTGTTGACGAGATCCCGATGGCGTTTTCTGCCGCCAACTCCATCACCGTTATGAAGGTCGGCGACGCCACGAACGCTCTGTTCTCACTGAAAAAAGGAGACAAGATCGGTATTCGGGGACCATTCGGCAATGGTTTTTCACCGAAAGGAAAGGTCCTTGCCATCGCAGGTGGGATCGGCGTGACTCCACTGTTTACCCTCGCTGCAAGTGGAGAGGTGGATACCTTTATTCTTGGGGCTCGGACCCGCGAGGAGCTTGTCTTTGCTGAGGATCTTGCAAAGGTCAGCGACCTCAAGATCGCCACAGACGACGGGACCTTCGGGTTCCACGGGTTTGTGACCGGGATTTTCGATCAGATGGATGTTGCATCCTATGACACGATCTGCGTCTGCGGACCGGAGATGATGATGAAAGGGATCCTTGATCGTCTGGTTGCAAAAGGCCTTGAAGCGAGAGGTCAATTTTCTATGCACAGGTACATGAAATGTGCTGTCGGCATATGCGGATCATGCTGCATGGACGATCATGGAAAAAGAGTCTGCCGCGATGGACCGGTCTTCACCGGAGATCTGATCACATCAGGTGAGTTTGCCCACTATCACCGCGGACCAAGTGGGAGGAAAGAGTAATGAAATCAGAAGTAAAAACCATCACCTGCCCAAAGTGCGGGTCAAAACAAGAGTTCTCTCTCTACAGAAGTATCAATGCATCGAACCCTGAACTGCGTGAAAAGTTCCTCGAAGGATCCCTCACCACACTCATCTGCGACCACTGCGGATTTTCTGGCGCTGTTGAATATCCATTTCTTTACCACGATCTGAATGAAAATTTTTCACTTTTCTTCGATCCGGATTCAGACAGCCGGTATGTCGATCTTCCAAACGTTCTGCCTGCACACCTTGTTCCCGAGATCAGAATGAGACTGGTCCACACACAGGATGAGATGCGTGAGAAGATCTTCATCTTCCGTGACAAACTCGATGATCGGATCATTGAGCTTGTAAAGGATTCTATCCTCCGTGAAATGGAGGCAAAAAAAGAGAAGATCGTTCCCGAAACTCTCTATTATGCAGAGGACAGGTTTGGCTGTGAAGGCAGATCACTGATCTTTGTGCCTCGTCTTGGAACTGAATATCTTGACCCAGTCAAGATCCCGTTCGAAACATATGAGAAGATAAAAATGCTCATGCACGGGATCTGGGAACGACCTGTGGTCGGATATGCTGTTGTCGACAAAGAGTGGGTCAGTACATGATCACCGATGAAGATATCATCGTCTGCCCAGAGTGCGAGCATGAGCAGACGATCACGATCTGTCCTGCGGTGAATGTGACGACCGACCCGGAGATGCGGGAGAAGGTCCTTTCTGGTGATCTTTTTATGTTCACCTGTGATCAGTGCGGCTTCTCCGGCTACGCAGGGTATCCGTTTGTGTATGAGGATAAAGAAACAAATGGCGGTTTTCTGATTTATCTCGAACCCGATTGTGAGGATCGCGAGGTGGGTGTTGAGGGAGATATTGCTGATCAGGTGATCTATCGTGAGAGACCCATGCGGCTTGTAGCAGATGTGAACGCTCTTAAGGAGAAGATCTTCATCTTCGAAGCCGGACTGGATGACCGTGTGATCGAGCTGTTCAAGGTCCTGACACTTGCAAAGATGCAGGATGACGAGCCTGACATGATCCCCGACGAACTGAAATTCTCAAAGCGCGACGTGGTCGATGGTGAGGAGGTCTTGGTGTTTGCAGCATTCCGCGAAGAGATTTTCCTTGGCACGCTGGATATGCCGTATTCTTTGTATCAATCATGTCTTCTTACTGGAGAGCCGATCTGGGACGTGCCGGTCACTGAATGTGCGGCGATCGATCAGCAGTGGATCCTGGAACGCATTGCAGGACAGAAAGCTTTGGACGAGGAAGCATCGGAAGATCCCTCTCCCCAATAATCATACCGAAGTTCAGGTTCTCCAAAAAGATATGACATTCATGGTATTCACTGTCTTGAAAAGACATGATGCCACTTTTTTTCACAAATTCATCTTTTCTGATCGTCGGGAGCTAAGAGTCTTTTAATTATTTTGGAAAGGACACAGTGTACGTCCAATTAGAAGAAAAGTGATAGGACATCAGAACCACGCATCATCATAACCTTGCGGCTCAGCGGGGGTAACTTTCATCATCTGTCCGATTAACTATTATATTGCTCATCAGTATCATTAATTCTTTGCAAATCAT
>DALTVZ010000167.1 GCA_029987315.1 Methanocorpusculum sp. | reverse complement strand
TGAGATCCTTGCATGCAAGGCCATCCACGGTCTGCCAACCGGTGGTGCATACCACAATATGACTGTTTCCTGGACCTGGCTGAAACGCTGGAGAAAGAACATTCACCTGCAGTATGCCGACAAGCCGCTCCTTGCAGAGCAGATGTTCCGCCACCACTACGGCGGCATCGAAGGTGTACGTCAGGCAGCATGGTCTTCACCGGATATCGGCTGTAACATTATGGCCATGACCCTTGGTGCAGACTTAATCATGTACGGCCCGATCGAAAACATGGAAGGCGCCGCAACTGCGACCGCATTCTCTGACATTGTTCTTGCCGAAGCATTCAAAGACTTTGGCGGAACCCTCGGCGTCGAAGACGGCCCGATCGCCAAACTCGTCTAAATCAAAAAGGAAAAAGGGATCATCCCTTTAACTTTTTATACTATTTTTTCTGTCAGGTTCTTATCACATCACAAGAAATACATAGACTGACAACCAAACACTGGTAATTATGCGTGTCCGTGAGGGGAACCTAACACAACAATACTTCTGCGACTATTTGACTGTGTTTGCCGGTGATACATCTGCAAAGGAAGCCGGCCATGAAGAGATTGTTTTGTCCAATCTGTTTCTTCATCGAATGAGTGTTGACGGCAGCTTTCATGCAAGAGTATTGTCGGCGATCCTCGGACACGAAGCAGATAGATCCCTCCTCCTCACGCTTTTCAACGAAGTATCCGACCACGAGTATGCTCCCCTTTTACTCAACGACTGGCTGAAATCAGAGTATGACTCGGCTGTACGGAATGCTGATCCGAAGCGAAAGATCGCATTGGCGGCCCTTCTTCGTTCGCAGATATCCGGAACCAATATGGCCGCCGAGATCGTTTCTGCCTCAGGAAGCCCGTACCCGGAAAGCTGGTGGCAGTTTAGAAGCCGTCGACTCACCGTCGAAGAGATAGAAAATCCTGATATCTACTTTGGTGTTGGTCGGCGTCCTTTCTGGCACTCTTTTCCTCTTGATGAATATGCAGCCGCCCTTGGAAATGCGGAGGATCTGTCCCCTGAGATCATTTATGACATCATCATCTGCGTCGCCGGGGCATGGTTCTCCACACTGACCCGCGAGGAAAAGATCATCTGGCTCAATATGCCGCGGACGAACTCAGATGAATGGGGAAAGTTCGTAGCCCCGCTTTTGACCCTCTCCTCCCCAGGTCCTGCTTTATCCACAGCAAACTGGCTCTATGCCTCAGGAAACCATGATGCCGCTCTTGATCTGTATGCCAACATCACGCTAGCATTCCCGGAGACCTCGGTGGAAAAACCCGCATTTGAACTCATGGGTGCCATCCTCTCAGAGTTCGGAGACTTTGACTATGCCTTCGAGGCATACAAAAGTGCATTCCTTCTCGTCAAAAACGGAGATCCCTATCAGCTCGCGCTCGGTTTGAAAAACCTCTGTGAAGTTGGCGAAGACCTCGGAGAAGATATGCGGGAGTATTATGTCCGTATCGCCTCCATCGCCGAGAATCTGCCTTCACTAGATCGGGTCAGGCTCTACTTTGATCTCGCCTCATCCGCCAGAAAGAAATATAATTATCTGGATGAGTATGCGTACCTTGAACGCATCATGGATGAGGAAGGTGCTGAGGAACAGCTCTTTTCCAGGGCAATGTCCCGTCTCTCTGAGATGAACCTGTCACTTGGTATCGATGGAAAACCCAATGACGCCCTTCTCAAAGAAAAGGATGTCCAGGAACAGGCCGAGATGTTGATCGCGAGAGGAGACGCAGCCTATTTCGGCTTTGATCCTGTCTGTGCCCTCTACTGGTACAACAGATCAGATTCGATAAGCGGCCTTAGTTCATCATCTAAAAAATTCAAGGCCGCCGTCGCCGCAGGTCTGTATGCAGAAGCAAAAAACTATGCCTCCACCTCAGCGGAAAAAGCCCTTGTCCTGATCATGGGGGACACATCCCCTCACCTCGTGGCTCGTGAACTTAACGCGGCTGTAACTGATGCCTGGAAAGCAGGGCGGGATATCACCTCACTTATCAACCCTGTCCTGGTGATGCTTTCAGAAGATGATCGTACGCTCGTCTGTGATCACCTCGCCAACCGTTCGACCCGTGATGATGAAAAATCCATGATATGCTCCTGCATCGGTGATTGTTATCTGTCATTAGGCATGCCGGATGAAGCTCGTCAGATGTTCCGCCAGGCTCTTCGTGCCAATCCCTGCAATACAATTCGAGCCCGTATTTTTTCGGATATCGGCATGTTGGAGTATGAAACCGGAAATTATGATGCATCCTCGGAAGCCTATCTCTCTGCCTTAAAAATGAATGAACGGTTCCCGGCAGCATGGGCAGGTCTTGCGAGATCATGTATCTGTCAGGCAAAGTATCCCGAGGCACTTGCCGCATTAGAAAATGCTGTTCGTCAGCACCCGGTCAACGCGGCATATCAGGAGATGCGTGAGGCCGTTCAAGCCATAATCGCACGCCCTCTTGATGAAACGGCAGACCGACTCTTTGCTCTCAACGATGCCGGATGCCTTCCTATGGCAGCCGTGCTCTATTCTGAGAAATCGCCTTCAGGCTTTAAAAAAGAGGCGTGGGATGTAACATCTGTTGAAGATGTTCTGAAATTTAGAGAATAATATCTCTTTTTTTATTTTGTCCGGACGGTGAACAATTCATCGTCTGGTGTGTTCATCATGACCTGTAGCAGCTCGTTTTGGATCTCAGCGTAACGTTTGATCTCTTCTGGTGTTGCTGTTTTTGCTGAAAGCTTGCCTTTCAATGCGTGAAGCTCGACGCTGGTGATTTTTGTTCCGGGTACCTCATCGATGAACAGTTTGCTACCATCTGGTTTTTCCAGGATAAAACTCACGGTATTTGTATCCTCTACAACAAGCCGCTCAGGGTGTTTGCGGAGGTCAAAGGTCTGTTTGAGTGCATCAAGCGGACAGCGTGTCGAATGGGACAGCACCTTGATGTTTGTTTCAGTTCCTGACCATTTTGCAGCAACCACAGCGATCTTGTAGCCAAGTGCGATCCCCGGGCAGGTGTGCCCGTGTGCTTTTGCTATCACATCAAAATCTGGAATATCAGTCATAATAAAAAAATGTTAAAGGTATTTGTGGCCGCGGAGCCAGTCCACCTGGGGGGTGGTGTACCGGTAGATGATATCACACTTCTCGTCCTGGAAATCCCAGGGAACGACAATGAGGATATCTCCTTCTCTGATCCAAACTCTCTTTTTGATTTTACCTTTGATACGCCCAAGACGTGTTACTCCGTCTGAACATCGTACTCTGATGTGGTTTGACCCAAGCATCAGCTCTGCCTGTGCAAATTGTTCCCGTATCCGTTTATTCGGTAGCTTTACTCTAACAATGCTTCCGTCATCTGATACAGTTTGATTAGCGTTTTCTAT
>DALTVZ010000166.1 GCA_029987315.1 Methanocorpusculum sp. | reverse complement strand
TTTTTGGTTAGCAAGAACGATGTTAGATGTTCCTGCAGATTTTGCTGCTTTAAGAGAGGTTTTAGCAGACTCCAGATTAGTCACCAATGGAGATACATCGACGTCATAGGAGGTGTAGGCGGTGATTCGCGACTCAAGAGAATCGATACTTGCCTCAACAGTATTTACATTATCTGAAAAGTCATCAGGATTATATATCTTCTGGGATGGTGAAGAGTAGGTTGAATATTCCCCTGTGGGAGCCCCATCTTGATCAATCTTTAATATCGTAATTGACTGACCCTTCAAACTCTCAGGTATGAGACCGCTGAGAGCAATATGCAGAGTGACCGGTTGGGCATAATTCAGAACGAATCCGGAAATAGTATACGCAAAACTGGAGGATGAGAGAGTCGTAATCAAGGCATCTTCGCTAATGCTAGTATTACTATTATTTACAAACGTTCCCTTGTACACATATACCGTCCAGAGTGTCGAGTCACGAAGAGCTGTGGTCAATTTAAGAGAGTCGGATGTGCTTATACTACCTTTGGGAAGAACGATGTTCATCGAAGCAGTGACCGCTTCACCCGGGCTCAGAGAACCCGAAGGATCAACAGTCGCCTCGTTTGAATAGGTAAATGCAGATACGGTTCCAATCAATGTTGCACACATTAAAAGTGCAAATAATATATAGGCAATTTTTTTCATCATAATCTCACTCAAACAATGGGTCTATGCCATCCTCAAACATCGATGATGTGGCTCGTTCACGGGATCTCACGACCTCTTCCTTAGCTTCCTTTGCGAGCTCCATCAACTCACGGATACGGGGTGCGTTACCGATCGTTGCAAGCAAAACAACAGCAGCAACATAACCGCTGTCGACCGGATAATCTCCACCGCGGACCTCAACACCGGCGATGTTTTCCTCCACCCAACTCTTCGACTTCTCAACACCTTTGCGGTCAAGTTCAGTCGGTGGCCCGGCAACAAGAACAAGAGCACGTTCAGCAGTCGAGTAGTCGCAGGGCAGAGTCAGGCGTCCAAGCATGGCACGGCGAACAAGACCGATGATTTTAGCGGATTTGTCCTCAGTGGACGTGATATCGACATGAGGTTCCTGTCTCTTGTCCTTCTTGCCTAGAAGTCCGCCGAGAAGTCCGCCGCCTGATCTAGAAGAGGACTTCGCGCCTTTGGGGAGAGCTTCGCTTATCGCATATCCAACGGAAGAGATGCCTCCGCCACGCAGAGTGTTGATGATCTCACTTGAGTCGACTACCATCTCTCCAACACCAAATTTATTGACCTCGCCTGCACGGAAAAGAACGCTAAATCTGCGAACGATCTCCTCATTCAGCCGATCGAAAGCGCCCTTTACACTCTCGCCGTCATTTTTCCATGCGCTGTTGTCAAAGACGATAACATTGTCTGCCTCGTTCACCAAGGTGGATAAACTTCGGGCAGCGTTCAAAGAGTAAAGCCGGCCCTCTTCGGGGGCAGGAATGATGCCGAGAGCGTACACAGGTTCACGGTAAATACGCTTTAAGTGACGACAGAGGACAGGGGCACCACCAGAACCTGTTCCTCCACCGAGCCCAGCACAAACGACAAAAGCATCAACGTCATGAGTTCCGCGTTTGTCGATCGCATTGATGATCGTATCGATCTCATCCGCTGCTACCTTTGCACCGGTCACGTTATCAGTTCCAACACCATGACCTTTGACCATTGTTTGGCCAATGAGCAGACGATCCTCGAGGGGTATATATTTTACACCCATCAGATCAGTTCGGGCAGTATTGATGACAATACCACGGAAACTCGTGGATCCCAGCTTTTTGTCCTGTGCCAGGAACATATCGACGACCTTCCCTCCTGCTTGTCCAAATCCTATAAAAAATACTCGCATTTACTGTAGACACCTCTAGTTATGGTATATATGTAAGTCAAGGAATATATATGACTTCCATACTATTTGACGAGATCTGCCAAAAACTTTCTTATCAATCAGAGCTATCATATATTACGATGAAGATAGGGATTCTTGGTTCAGGACTCGCAGGTTTGTCAGCTGCACTGCAACTTGCTGATAAAAACGAGGTGGTCATCTTTGAAAAATGTGACAGCCCTGGAGGGTGTATGTCCTCCCTCACCTATAACAATACCTATACTCTGGAAACCCTGTATCATCACTGCTTTTCCGGCGATAAAAATCTATTTGCTCTCCTGGATACCCTTGACCTCAGATCTGATCTGATCTGGCTCAAGGGTTCGACCGGCTATTATATGGACGGAAAACTTCATCCGCTCACGACCCCGCTGGAGATCCTCCGCTATCCTTGCCTCACGTTTTTCCAAAAGATCAGGCTCGGACTTTTCGTCATCAGTTCACGAAAAATCGATCTCGGCCCGCTTGACAAAATTACTGCGAAGGAGTACCTGTTCGAGAAGGTAGGTGAGGATATTTATGATGCGTTTTTTGCTCCCCTTCTAACAAGTAAATTCGGCTCTATGAAGGATGAGGTCTCGGCAGCCTGGCTCATGAGCAGAATCGCCATTCGCTCAGACAGAGGTTCGGAAGGCGAGCGGCTCGGATATCTGAAAGGCGGTTGGCATAGGCTCGTCGATGCAATGTGTGAAAAACTTTCAGCGGCAGGGGTGGAGATCAGACTGAGCACGCCGGTAAAAACACTTTTAAGAGTGAAGGGGAAATGGCTGATAAACGGTGAAGAGTATGACGGGGTCATCTCAACACTGCCGCCTCAGATCACAAATTCACTTATGGGAAATGCATCAGACAAACTTCCATATCTGATGTATCAGGGAGCGGCATGCATGACCTTAGGTCTCGCCCGTGACCCGACAAACGGCATCTATTGGACTAATATGGGAGACCCGGCACCCTACGGGGCCGTGGTGACACATACAAACTTTGTTCCGTTCGAGTGGTACAGTGAACATGTCGTGTACCTTGCATCCTATTTCAAAGATGAACCAGACCACGGACTTAAAGACCGGATGATTGATGACTTCTGCAGACGTTTTTCTATAGATATCAGTGAGATCCATCACGCAGATCTGTACATCGACAGGTTTGCCGGCCCCGTATACGTAACTGGATATAAAGATACCATCCCACCTACAGATCTCGGGAACAATTTGTTCATCGCAGGAATGTTTTCCAAGAGTAATTATCCGGAAAGAAGTATGGAGGGATCAATCTTAGCGGGTCTCGATGCTGCTAAATCACTAGAGGAGAAAAATCGTTGACAGAAGTATTCGTCACCGCAGTTCTTCCGGTCTTCAATGACGTGGAGGCTTTGAAGACAGCTATTCCAAAATCGATCGAAGCGCTCGAAGCATATGGAAAATCCTTTGAGGTGATCGTCGCAGAGGATGGAAGTACTGACGGAAGTAGGGAATGCGTGGAGGAGTGGGAGAAAAAAGATTCACGGGTTAGACTGCTTCACTCTGATGAGCGGCAAGGGAGAGGAAGAGCACTGAACCGGGCTCTTGCTGAGTCCCGGGGCGAGATATTCTGTTATTATGATGTCGATCTTGCGACCGATATCAAACATCTTTCGGAACTTCTTAGGCATATCGAAGAGGGAGCAGATGTTGCAACCGGCTCACGTCTGATGAAGGACAGTAATATCGTTAGAAGCGGCGACCGTGAGATCGCCAGCAGAGGATATAATTTTCTGGTCAGAGTGTTCCTTGGCAGCAAACTCAACGACCACCAGTGCGGATTCAAAGCCTATAGAACTGAGGTCCTCAAAAAACTCGTGCCGAAGATCCGGGCACCCCACTGGTTTTGGGATACAGAATCACTCGTTCTTGCACAAAAAGACGGACTTCGTGTAGATGAGTTTGCAGTCGTTTGGACACAAGGGCCGGGCACCACAGTCAGATTCAAAGATGTGACCGGCATGGGCAAAGACATCCTGAGGATGTGGTGGAGACTTCATGTGGAAAAAAGTTAGTGCTGTTGTTATCCCCACAGTAATTGCGGTTGCATTGCTGGGGTATATGCTGCTTCGAGTGTGGGATGAACTCCAGGGAAATCTCCAAAATATTCTTGAGTCCCTGGTCCCGACCTGGCTGATCGTAGCAGTAATCATCTGTGTCCTTGCCTGGTTTCTCCGCGGATTTCGATACAAATACATCACGGAGCGCCTTGGAACAAAGATAGGGGTAATTTTTTCTACTGCTTGCATTTATGTTTCCCAGACTGCAAATATGATCATTCC
>DALTVZ010000165.1 GCA_029987315.1 Methanocorpusculum sp. | reverse complement strand
TTTCGATCCAGCTCGGCGAATTTTCCTTCAAAAATCTGGATCTGATCGTTAAGAAGGGGGAGTATTGTATCATCCTTGGCCCAACCGGTGCGGGCAAAACCATACTTCTCGAAACGATCGCAGGGATCCATTATCCAAAAAACGGCAGGATACTGTTGGATGGAAAGGAGATCACAAACACGCCGCCTGAGTCACGCGGGATCGGCATGGTCTATCAGGACTACATGCTTTTTCCCCATATGACCGTTGCAGAAAACATCGGCTTTGGCCTTAAAGAACGTGGAGTCCCTGAAGTTGAACGGTCTGCCGAGGTAGAAAAGATCGCGGCGACATTTGGCATCTCCCATCTCCTCTCTCGACACCCAAAGACCCTTTCGGGGGGCGAACAGCAGCGTACCGCAATCGCCCGATCCCTTCTCTTGCGCCCTTCAGTTCTTCTTCTGGATGAACCTCTTTCCGCTCTTGACACGATCACGCGTGAACACCTCAGAGAAGAGCTCAAGGCGATCCACATAGAAACAGGCATGACGATCCTGCATATCACCCATCATTTTGAGGATATCTATTCCCTCGCAGATCGTGTGGTGGTGATGCGAGACGGGATGATCGTTCAAGGAGGGACGCCGGACATGATCATGCGTCATCCGGTCTCAAACTTTATTGCAAACTTCACCGGTATGGAAAATATTTTCGCCGGAAATGCGGTGAAATCTTCGTCCGGAATCGTTGAGATCTCCATAGGTACGACGATCATTCGTGCAGTGACCGAGTTGACTGGGCGGGTCCATGTAGGCGTACGACCAGAAGATATCATCATCTCATCAGATCCGTTTACATCATCAGCACAAAATTCGTATTCTGGGGTCGTTACCGGGATCATCGACAGCGGTGCGTATTCAAAGATCGTTGTTGATACTGGACTTATTTTGACCGCGGTTCTCACCCGTCAAAGCATGCTGCGTCTTTCGATCAACGTTGGAACTCCCGTATGGGTCACCTTCAAGGCAACTTCTGTCCATGTGTTTTGCGAATGATCACGTATAGGTGTAAAAACATAAACTATGCTGTTTTCCATCGCCTAAAAAAAGTATGGCTTCTCTATAAAAGAAGCGAGTCTTGATCGAGATCAATTAACGGCTATCATTACTTCGCTTGATTTGATGACCGCGTAAACCTCTTTTCCCACGGCAAGGTCAAGTGAGTCGGCGGAGGTTTTCGTGATAACGGATACGATCTGCTGACCGCTACCAATATCAATGACGATCTCGCTGCTGACCATCCCATGAGTTACTCTGACTACTTTACCTTTGATCTGATTTCTTGCGCTAAGTTTCATATGTATCATATGTAGAATCACCGCACAACATGATATACGTATAGATAGAGGAATTCTAAATCTGAATTACCTTTTAAGGATATCCTTCGCGATCCAGTCGCCGATGTCCGACGTCCGCATCGAGCCGCCCATATCTTTGGTCACGGCCTTTGCAAGGATCGAATGCTCGATCGAGTTGACCACTGCTGATGCCGCCTCCTTTTCTCCAAGGAAATCCAGCAGGAGAGAGCCTGACCAGATCGTCGCAAGTGGATTTGCAACATTTTTCCCCTTATATTTCGGGGCTGAACCATGGATCGGCTCGAACATCGAGGTCCCTTTCGGGTTGATGTTTCCACCCGGCGCAAGACCCAGACCTCCCTGGATCATCGCCCCGAGATCGGTGATGATGTCGCCAAACATATTCGGGGTGACGACCACATCGAACCATTCAGGGTTTTTCACAAACCACATCGTGATCGCATCGACGAAGTTGTATTCCGTCGTCACGTTTGGATAGCTCTTCTTCGTTTCTTCGAATACTTCACGCCAGAGTCCGTAGACATCCGTCAAAACGTTTGCTTTATCGACCGAGGTCAGCTTTTTCTCTCGCGTTTCCGCAAGATCAAATGAATATTCCATCACCCGCTTCGAACCCTCGCGGGTCACAACACCGATCTGATATGCAAGTTCATCAGAGTCGGTCTCAACATCCACGCCGAACTTCACCGAATAGAGATCACGGATCACCTCTAAGTGATCATGCTGTTTGCCGCACTTTGCCCGTGAACCGATCCCGACATAGAAGTCCTCGGTGTTTTCCCGTACGACCACAAAGTCGATATCCTCCGGCTTTTTGTTCGCAAGAGGCGTCTCGACCCCTTGCAGCAGTTTGATCGGGCGAAGATTCACATACTGATCAAAGTAAAACCTGATCGCAAGCAGGATCCCTTTTTCAAGGATCCCCGGCTTGACCCGGTCATCACCGATCGCGCCAAAGTAGATCGAGCGGAATTTTCCAAGCTCTTTTAAATCATCCTCTGAGATCAGCTCCCCGGTCTTTAGATACTTCTCTGCGCCTGTGTCGAAGTCGGTCCAGTTGATATCGAACCCGAACTTCTCCCCGGCAGCGTCCAATACTTTTCTTCCTTCGACAATGATCTCAGGACCAATGCCGTCACCCGGCATGCATGCGGCTTTATATGTCGTCATTTTCTATCTCTCTTTTTTGCGTATTCAACAAGGCCGCCGGCCTCAACGATTTTCATCATAAATTCTGGTATCGGCTCGAGCGGATACCGCTTGCCGTCTGCTTCGATGTATGCCTCAGCCAGATTTACAGAGACCCGTGCTCCGTCGGCGATTTTATCTGTGTGTTCGCACACGAGCGGCAGCACACCGGTGTTGATCGCATTTCGGTAAAATATCCGCGCAAATGATTTTGCTACAACAAACCCGATCCCCGCTCCTTTCAACGCAAGTGGTGCGTGTTCACGTGATGAACCGCAGCCGAAGTTTCTGCCGGCAACGATCACATCACCTTCTTTTGCCAATTTCGCAAACTCATTTCGCGTTCCTTCGAATGCGTGGGACGCAAGCTCCTTTGGATCATATATCGTCAGGAATCGTCCCGGGATGATCGCATCTGTGTCGATGTCGTCCCCAAATTTCCATGCTCTTCCCATCTTCACACCCCCCGTGGATCGGTGATCACGCCGGTTATCGCGGACGCCGCCGCGGTTGCAGGAGAGGAGAGGTACACGAAGCTTTCCGTGCTTCCCTGTCTCCCTCTGAAATTACGGTTCGAGGTGGAAAGCGATACCTCTCCCGGCGCGAGAATGCCAAAAGCCCCGCCCATGCACGGGCCGCAGCACGGCGCTTCGACAAGTGCCCCTGCCTCGACGAACCTCTCGATGAGCCCGGCCTTTAAGATCTTCAGGTACTCGGCTTTTGATGCCGGGACCATGATCACCCTCACATCTTCGGAGAAGACATTGTCTCCTAAAACCTCGGCGGCCTCGGCAAAGTACTCATATCTGCCGTTCGTGCATGACCCGATAAAGACCTGATCGACATGTGTTCCAGCGACCTTTGTCACATCGACGA
>DALTVZ010000164.1 GCA_029987315.1 Methanocorpusculum sp. | reverse complement strand
TGGCTCAGTCATCGAGATGGGTCTCCTCTTAGCGATGATCTGCGTGACGATTGCTCTCTTCTATAGGATCAAACGCGTAGCAGCCTTTTTACTTATCCCGTATCTTCTGTGGGTATCCTTTGCGACCGTTCTGGCCGCTACCGTCTGGTATCTCAATTCAGGGATGATGTAAGAACACAAACTTTTTAAAAAAAAAACGAAGGGCCAAGGCCGGGGGTCGAACCCGGGTCTAAGGATCCACAATCCTAAAGGATGACCAGCTACCCTACCTTAGCATAACTCTATGTCTTTCACCATTGTGGCTCAAACACTCTAATAGATAGGATGTTTTTAGATATTAACATATCTTTTTTTCGCGAAGGAATATTTTTGTGTCTCCTTTATCTTAATAATCATACACAGCCAATAATTAATCATTATTCACCTCTGTATGATTACTCATCAGAGCCGGGGGATTCAATATCATGGCAGAACACATCAGGACTCCTATTGTCTGCGTTTTGGGGCACGTAGATCATGGAAAAACATCGCTCCTCGACCGTATCCGCGGTTCAAAGGTAACTGCAGGTGAAGCGGGATCGATCACCCAGCATATCGGCGCGACCCTCATCCCTTTCGAATCCATTGCAACGATGAGCGGAGACTTAGGCAAACTCAAGACCTCAGTCCCTGGCCTTTTGTTCATCGACACGCCGGGTCACCACGCGTTTACGACCCTTCGCGCCCGCGGCGGAGCACTCGCGGATATCGCCATATTGGTCGTTGATCTCAACGAAGGATTCAAACAGCAGACGACCGAAGCCCTTCAGATCCTTAGAAACTGCAAAACACCGTTCGTCATTGCGGCAACTAAAATCGATAAGATCCCGGGCTGGCGGCCCACTCCCAATGCCGGATTTAAAGAAACATACAAAAACCAGAGCGAACGCGTCCAGACCGAGTGTGAAAACCGGGTGTATAAACTGGTCGGTAAACTCTCTGACATGGGATTCAACTCCGAGCGTTTTGACCGGGTGACCGATTTCCAGCGCAATCTCGTGATCGTTCCGGTGAGCAGTATGACTGGCGAAGGGATCGGCGACCTTCTTATGGTCATGATCGGCCTTGCTCAGCGCTATCTGACCGATGGGCTGAAGACGACCACCTCAGGTCCCGGTGTTGGCACCGTGCTTGAGGTCAAAGAGGAGAAAGGCCTTGGCATCACCCTTGATGTGATCCTGTATGACGGCGTCATCAGCATCGGGGATGATATCGCGATAGCAGGAAGTGAGGGAGCAATCGCGACCAAAGTCCGTGCTCTTCTTCAGCCCCGCCCGATGAAGGAGATCCTGGTCGAAGATCAGTTTCGGCGTGTGAAGTCCGTCGTAGCGGCGGCCGGAGTAAAGATCACCGCCCCCAATCTGGAAACGATCATTGCAGGCTCGCCGATTCGTGTGATACGCGGGAACCAGGACGAGGTTTTAGCAAAGATCAACGCCGAGATGCAGGAGGTCCGTATCAACATCTCGGAGGTGGGCGTCAGCGTCCGTGCAGATACGATCGGGGCTCTCGAAGCTCTTGCAAACGAACTTGAATCAAAAAAGATCCCGATCATGCGTGCCGAGGTCGGCCCTCTTTCCCGTCGCGACCTGATCGACATCAGCGTGATGAAGGAGGACATCTACAAATCCGCTCTCTGTTTCAATGTTCCAGTTCTTCCTGACGCTGAGGTTATGATCCGGGATGAAGAGGTAGATGTGAAGATCTTTTCCAACCGCGTCATCTACAAGCTCATCGATGAGTATGTTGAGTGGTGTGATGAGGTTGCACGGAAAAAAGAGGCAAAGCAGTTCGAGACCGTTGTGCTTCCGGCAAAGTTTTCCATCCTACCTGGATGTGTGTTTCGCATGAGCGGTCCCGCGGTCGTTGGTGTGCGCGTTCTGGGTGGAACACTTCGTCCGAAGGTCAGCATCGCGAACCGTGAAGGTAAGGTCGTTGGCGACATCAAACAGATCAAGCTGAACAAAGAGAATGTCACCGAGGCAAAAGAGGGCGCAGAGGTCGCCGTTTCGATAGATGGCGTCACAATCGGGAGACAGATCGAAGTCGGCGAAACACTTTATGTGGCGATTCCTGAGCGGCATGTGAAGGTTTTGGAGACGGAAATGATCTCTCATTTAAATGCGGGCACCGTCGAAGCACTCGAGGAGTACACCTCGATCTTCCGGAAAACACAACCTTTCTGGGGCAAGTAGTATAAATGTTGAAGTACAAAATATATGGGTACTTCGGCATCATGGATATCGAGGAGATGTGTATATACAATGGTAGACTTTAAGGTCGTACTGTCAGACCCCAAAACCGGTCTTTCGTACAAAATAGATGCAGCGGGCGCAGCAGCAGGTGCTCTTCTTGGAAAGAAGATCGGCACTGAAGTCGACGGCGCTCCG
>DALTVZ010000163.1 GCA_029987315.1 Methanocorpusculum sp. | reverse complement strand
TCGAACCGCCAAAAGGCGTTCTGCTTTATGGTCCACCCGGTACCGGAAAAACATTGATCGCCCGTGCTGTAGCAAATGAGGCAGGAGCCTACTTTGACACCATCTCCGGTCCGGAGATCATCTCCAAATACTATGGTGACTCTGAGGAAAAACTCCGTGAGATCTTCCAGAAAGCCGAGGAGAACGCACCTTCGATCATCTTCATCGATGAGATCGACTCGATCGCTCCAAAACGCGAGGACTCCAAAGGCGAGGTCGAACGCCGTGTTGTTGCCCAGCTGCTTTCCTTGATGGACGGTTTGAAGAGCCGTGGAAAGGTCATCGTGATCGCAGCAACCAACCTTCCTGATTCGATCGATCCAGCTCTGCGCCGCGGTGGACGATTCGACCGTGAGATCGAGCTCGGTGTTCCAGACAAAGACGGCCGGCGTGAGATCCTGAATATCCATGCGAGAAACGTCCCGCTCTCTGACAATGTCAAGCTGGAGAAGTATGCAAACACCACACACGGATTTGTAGGGGCAGACCTTGCCCTATTGGTCAAGGAAGCCGCGATGCATGCTCTTCGTAGGGTCTTTCCGGGAATGAACCCAGATGAGGAGATCAGCGCCGAGAAGCTTGAGAATCTGAGGGTAACTGCAGAGGACTTCGAGGCCGCTCTTAAGATGGTGCAGCCAAGCGCCATGCGAGAGGTCCTTGTCGAGGTCCCTGACATCAGTTGGGATGACATCGGCGGACTCAACGACGTGAAGGAAGAATTGCAGCAGGCGGTCGAGTGGCCGCTCAAATACAGCGAGGTCTACAAACAGTTCGCCACCAAATCCCCCAAGGGATTTTTGATGTTTGGACCGCCCGGGACCGGCAAAACACTTCTCGCAAAGGCTCTTGCAAACGAGTCCGAGTGCAACTTCATCTCGGTCAAAGGACCGGAACTTATGTCGAAGTGGGTGGGCGAGTCCGAGAAAGGTGTACGTGAGATCTTCAGAAAAGCTCGGCTGGCTTCTCCGTCGATCATCTTCTTCGATGAGATCGACTCGATCGTTCCGAGAAGAGGGAGTTATGAAGGCTCGTCCCATGTGACCGAGAGTGTCGTCAGTCAGTTCCTGACCGAGCTCGACGGGCTCGAGGAACTCAAAAACGTCGTCGTGATCGGAGCAACCAACCGCCCTGACATGATCGACCCTGCCCTTCTTAGGCCGGGGAGGCTGGAGCAGCATATCTATGTCTCCCCACCGGACCTTGAAGGAAGAAAGCAGATCCTTGACGTCTACATAAAAGACATCAGCTCGATGCTTGCTGAGGATGTGGATCTGGATGACCTCGTCCAAAAAACCGAAGGGTTTGTCGGAGCCGACATCGAAGCACTTGTGCGGGAAGCAAAGATGGTCGCGATCCGCGAGTTCGTGAAGGTGATGGCAGGCCATCCAGCAGCCGAGATCACCCTCGCTGTATCAAGTGTCAAGGTCTTTAGAAAACACTTCGACGCCGCGTTGAAACGGGTGCGCCCTTCCCTTGACAAGTCAGGAAGAAGGAACGCCGAGAGAGGTTCTTGGCAGTACAGATTCAATGAAGAGGAGAGAAAAACCCTTGAAAAGGGCTTAACCATCCTGGAAACGGCCGAATACAAGGATACAGACCTCAGCCCAGAACTTCAGGAACTTGAAACATTGCTTGTCTCCCATCAGAAAGACTTTAGGAGAATCAAAGAGATAAGTAAGAACATAGATGTGTGAAGAGGATCCTTCCTCTTCGCCTCGGAGATGAAATATATGCCGGAAACACCAGATGACGCTTACAGGGAATTATTGGATATCATCCACAAAATATTGATCACTCACGTTTCTGGAGAAGGCGAGGGCAAACTCCCCCCGGTCATCGGGGTGAAATTTGTTCTCTCCGGCGGTAAGATCCACCTAACACCAGACACGATGCGCAATAAAACGATCCCTATCGAAATGTTTGAAAACAAGGGTACAGTTATCATTCAGACCGAACTCCCCCCAGAGTGTCAGGATGATTTCTTTATCGCCTATCAGGATGGAAAACTCCAGCTCAATGCCGGCGCAAACCGTGAATACTCAGCAGTGATCCCGGTTGCCGGTATTGACCCGTCACAGACAGAAACTCGTCTGAAAAACGGTGTGCTGGAGATCATCTGTCACAAAAAACTGACAGAACAGACCGCCCAGTAAGAAACAGAAAAATATCTGCACGGCCGCAGAAAAAACGGCCGTATTTTTTTATGATCGTTTAGCTAGTCTCTTTTTTGCGCATACAGTCCTTTGAGTGAAACCACAAACCGCTGTATCGCGGTGATGTGGCCCAAAAGACCGTACACGACAAGCATCCAGCCAAGGAACGGCAGACCAAACAGGATCGCTGCCGGATATATTGCCTCGGCAAGACCAAACACCATTAGCATGACCAAACGATCGGCACGTCCTAAAACGCCGCCGTAGTTTCGCTTGAGACCAACTGCCTGTGCCTGGGTCCCCATATATGAAGAAAGCAGAACACCGGTGATGGCAAACAGACCGATAACCCATGATGGGACCGGGGCCTGCCAGGTCTGGACGCCGTAGATGATGATACCGGTGACGATGAACACGTCGGCATACCGATCAAAGACATGATCCAGATAATCGCCGATCGGGCTTGCTATCCCAAGATAGCGGGCGAGGGCTCCGTCAAGAACATCCAGAAACGAGTTCAAAATGACAAAGATCACGCCAAAAAACGGCTGACCAAACGCGAAAAAGACGCCGGCGATAAATGCACAGACAAGGGAGACCACGGACCACATATTCGGGGTCACGGGGAGTTTTGAAAAAGCATGAGCAATCGGCGTTAGCACCCACTGGATTTTTGGACGAAGTGATTCCAGACTCATAAGACATCTTCTATATATTCTGACCAGTCAAGAGATCCAAACGATGCGGGTGTTTCTCCCTTTACAAAAGAGATGATACTCATGACCACAGACTCTCTATCTGTATTTGTGGTGTCTATCTCATAAATCTGTTCCGATGCAAAGTCTTCGACCGTTTCGATCAGGATAACGTCCAATGCCTCTGCCTCCAGATTTTCGCTGATTTTTTCTTCTGGATAACCGCGGGGAGCTAGACGTTCCCTAAGGATATCAGGCCTGCATCTGAGGACGATGATCTTGTCGCAGGGAAGGTAATGAGCAAATGCCCCTTCGACAAATCCGTCGGTATAAGGGAATGCATCGGCCCATGCATCAACATCCACAACGTCCGAGTCTGAGACATCGTCATGCTCCAGAACAAACGGGGCTACGGTGGTTTTCAGATCGAGGACAAAATGCCCCTTTTTTCTTAGGAGCTCGGCGATAGAGGTCTTGCCGCAGCCAGGTGTCCCGGTGATCCCGATCATCAAAGCTTCTTCACCGCCGAAAGGAACCGTTCGTTTTCCCAGTCTGCACCGACACTCACTCTGATGAACGTGTCGCCAAGTCCAGGGAAACTGGTACAGGAACGAACGAGGACCCCGTTCGTTGCCATGAACTCAGCAGCAGCATCGCCTTTTTTTGGAGCGACATCGATGAGAATAAAGTTTGATCCGCTTGGAAAAACCGGAAACGGGATCTCTTTCATGAAAGCATTTCGCCATTTTCGTACATGGTCGACGAAGGAGTCGCGGTATTCAGATTCAGAAACTGCCAAAGAGGCTGCGGCTTCTGAGACCCGGTTCATCGTGAACGGGGTCGCTGCAACATTATATGGGGCTTCCAGCCATTCCGGAACGAACGCGTACCCGATCCGCAGACCCGCAAGGCCGTAGGCCTTGGACATGGTCCGTCCGATGATGAGGTTGTCGCGGGACAAAAGCGGCAGATAATCGACATCCGAAAACTCAACGTAGGCGCAGTCTAAAAACAGAACGCCGTCGATCCTATCGAGAATAAATTCGATGTCCTCTACCGAGGTCACCGTTCCGGTGGGATTGTTTGGCGTGCAGAGGAAGGAGAGACGAGCATCCTTTGCTTCTTCGAGAAATGCATCAATATCGATTGAAAAGTCAGCAGTTCTTGGGACATTTACCACGCGAGCCGAGGCTGCTTTTGCTGCAAGGCCATACATGGAAAAGGTCGGCGTTGAGATGACGACTTTGTCTCCCGGTTCGATGATCGTTCGTATGACCGTCTCGATCACACCGTCCATTCCAAGACCTGATGTGACGACCGGAGCATCATAGATATATTTTCGAACTGCCGCGTGAAACATGGCGGCTTGTGGATCTGGGTATCTGTTCACCCGTGAAAGTTCGTTAGCGGCTGCTCGAAGGACCTCTTCTGAAGGAGGGTATGGGTTTTCGTTGCTGCCAAGCATGGCAACTTCAGAGAACCCGTATTCGTTTGCGATATCCGTTGGGGATTTTGCAAAGACGTATCCTGATTTGATGAACTCAGATCTGACCCGCGGCTTCATTGATCACTCCGACAGCATAGTTGATCTCGTCGGCCGATATGGTTAGAGGTGGAACGAGCCGGATGTTGCCATCAGCGGCAACATTGACAAGAACACCTTCTTTCATACAAAGTTCGGCAAGTTTTGGAGCTTTCTCACCAAGTGTGAACCCGATCATCAGACCCCGCACCCTTGGATCGAACGAGGCAAGGCCTTTCCTGAACAGTTCGCCTTTTGCGGCGATCCCTGGAAGGATCCTTTCAATAACGCCGAACGTAGCGTTTCCTGCAGCGCAGGCGATCGGACCACCGGCAAAGGTACTGCCGTGTTCGCTTCTGGTGAACTCGAGCCCTTCTTTTGCGATGATCGCACCCATCGGGATACCTGACGCGATGCCTTTTGCGATGGTGATGATGTCAGGTTTGACGGGAGAGTGCTGGAACGCGAACCATTTTCCTGTTCTTCCCATGCCGGTCTGGATCTCATCACAGATCATGAGAGCGCCTGCATCGTCACAGATATCTCTGATGCCTGGAAGGAAGTCTGCCGGGGGGATGATGACGCCGGTCTCACCCTGAATGGGTTCGAAGACGACTCCTGCTGTCTCTTTGTTCACGACGGCTTTGAGGGCTTCAAGGTCTCCATACTCAACGAAATCACAGTGGGTCCCAAGCGGCTCGAAGGGCTCCCTGATCTGAGGTTTGTGAGTGACTGCAAGGGATCCGATCGTTCTTCCATGGAAATCATGGGTGAATGAAACAAAATTTTTTCTGCCTAAGCGAACCTTGGCAAGTTTGAGAGCCGCATCGATCGCCTCGGCTCCGCTGTTTCCAAAGAAGACCTTTCCCATACCGCTTGCTTTGCTCAACTTTTCTGCGAGCTCGGCCTGACCTGGTATGTAATAGAGGTTGGAGCAGTGAATAAGATCATGTGCCTGGCGGCATATCGCGTCAACGACCTCGGGATTACAGTGTCCTGTACTGCAGACCGCGATGCCTGCGACCAAGTCGAGGTATTTGTTCCCATTATCGTCCCAAACAGTGCAGCCCTCTCCTTTAACGATCTGCATCGACCGTCCAAAGCAGGGCATGTAGTATTTTGCATCAAGTTCTTTGTAGGTGGACATGATTTTTTTCTCGCTGGATAATTAGATAGATATTTGTCGTCCAGTGTATTGAAACCGCATGTAGGATGGGGGTAATAGAGGACAAATCACCGCGGCATCAGCTCAAAATGCATATGAGACAGGGGCTTTGGCTGAAGAAAAAAACGTATGTCGATACAATTTGAAAAAAACGTATGCGGTTGGGTGTGGCTTTATTAAAAAAATGCGATCCGCGTTAATTTGCGGAGATTCGCGTTTTTTTATTTATAGAGCCACACTTATCCAGTACACGAAATTGAAGTACACACCTGAATAATGCTATTCACGTTGATTCGAGTGAGCAAAGCGTAGAGCAAAGCTTTGGTTTGCAAGTCGGATTAGGAGGAGTTCACTCGCACACCACATAAATTCTAAAAAAAAGATGGAAATATTATTCGTATTCGATCGTTGCCGGGGGCTTGCTGGTGATATCATACAAAACGCGGTTCACATGCCGCACCTCGTTGATGATCCGGCTTGAAGCCTTTTCGAGCACCGAGTAAGGGATCTGAGCCCAGTCTGCGGTCATGAAATCGGTGGTTGTCACTGCTCGGAGCACCACCGCATAATCATACGTCCGCTCATCACCCATCACACCAACACTGCGCATATTCGTCAGTGCAGCAAAATACTGATTGATCTCGCGGGCAAGGCCTGCTTTTGCTATCTCCTCGCGGTAGATCGCATCAGCATCCCGCACTATATCCAGTTTTTCCTTCGTGATATCCCCGATCACCCGGATCGCAAGACCCGGGCCTGGGAACGGCTGACGCCAGACGAGATTTTCCGGGATGCCAAGTTCGATACCTGCACGCCGGACCTCGTCTTTGAACAGGATACGCAGCGGCTCGATGATCTCCTTGAAGTCCACGTTGTCCGGCAGACCGCCGACATTATGGTGGCTCTTGATCACCGCGGCAGCGCCCGGGCCTGACTCGATCACATCAGGATAGATCGTTCCCTGCACAAGGAAATCGACCGTCCCGATCTTTTTTGCCTCGGCCTCAAAGACCCGGATAAACTCTTCACCGATGATCTTTCGCTTCTGTTCAGGGTCAGAGACACCGGCAAGTTTTCCAAGGAATCTTGCCTCAGCATTCACTCTGATCAGGTTGATATCAAACTGTTCACGGAAGATCTTCTCAACCTCATCGCCCTCGTTCTTCCTGAGAAGCCCGTGATCGACGAAGATACAGGTCAGCTGTTTTCCAACCGCCTTGTGAACAAGAACAGCAGCAACTGAGGAGTCGACTCCTCCGGAGAGGGCGCAGAGGACCTTTTTGCTGCCGATCTTCTCACGCAGCATCTGGATCATATCCTCAACAAACGAGGCCATCACCCAGGTGCCTTTGCATCCGCAGACATCATACAGGAAGTTTCTGATCATCGTCATCCCTTCGGGTGTGTGCAAAACCTCAGGGTGGAACTGAACCGCATAGATCCTCTTTTTGGGATCTGCCATTGCAGCCACTGGGCAGACATTCGTGTGAGCTATCCTCGAAAATCCGGCTGGGACCTCCCTGATCTGATCCGTGTGACTCATCCAGCAGGTGGTCTCCTTTGGAACATCTTTGAACAGAACGGACTTTTCGGTAGAGACCAATGTCCTGCCGTATTCGCGGGTCGCAGCAGAGGTCACCTTTCCGCCAAGGATATGCGCCGTGAGCTGTGCACCGTAGCATATGCCAAGGATCGGGATGCCAAGATCGAAGATACCGGCATCCACCGTCGGAGCGTTGTCCGCATACACACTCGCGGGCCCTCCGGTGAAGATTATTCCTGCATAGTTGCCTGCTTTTATTTCAGAAAGAGGGATAGTACAGGGCTTTGATTCGCAGAATACCTGTGCTTCTCTGACGCGGCGGGCGATCAGCTGATTGTACTGGCCGCCAAAATCAAGAACTAAGATCGATTCCATGTTACCTCTTACACTGAAGATCGCGGCAGGTCTTCACAAAGCCGATGAACGGCGCCGACGGCCGGGTCGGGCGTGATCTGAACTCAGGGTGGAACTGTGTCGCGACAAAATACGGGTGATCATCAAGCTCGAGCGCCTCCATGCGCCTACCGTTTTTACCGACAAATTTCAGGCCATTTGCCTCGATTTCGTCGATATAAGTCGGATTGACCTCATATCTGTGCCGGTGGCGTTCGACGATCTCGGTCGCGCCGTAAAGTCCTGCAAGACGGGACTTTGGATCAAGGATGACAGGGTAGTCGCCAAGACGCATCGTTCCGCCGAGATCCGCGACGCCTTCCTGTTCTGGAAGAAGAGCGATCGCATGGGTCCCGGGACCGAACTCTTCACTCGTTGCATCTTCATAACCGACAACGTTTCTCATGAACTCGATGACAGAGAGCTGGAACCCAAGACAAAGACCGAGAAGAGGCTTTTTGTGTTCGCGGGCGTACTGGATCGCAGAGATCATCCCTTCGATACCGCGAGTGCCAAATCCGCCGGGGATCAGGATACCGTCAAGATCTGCAAGATCGTCGTTTGTGTACTCCTCGGCGTCGAGCCAGCGTATCATGACCTCGGTGGCGAGAAGCCGGCCTGCGTGTTTGAGGGCCTCTTTTATAGAGATATAGACATCCTCAACTCCGTATTTTGTGATGATGCCTACCGTGATGCGGTTGGTATATTCACGAGCGATCAACGAATACCAGCTGTTGTCCGGCTTTCTAGGTTCGAGGCGGAGCTGTTTTAACAGGACATCGGCCATTCCTTCCTTCTCAAGCTCCATCGGGACAAGGTATGTGTCGGGGGCGGTCTGTGCGCTGATAACGGCCTGCTCGTCCACATCACAGAATGATGAGATCTTTCGTTTGGTCGAGAGAGAGATAGGAAGGTTGCTTCTCCCAACGATGATGTCGGCTTCGAGGCCGAGTTCCCGAAGAGCTTTGACCGAGTGCTGGGTGGGTTTGGTTTTCAGGTCCCCCATCGTGTCGGCCGGAAGGAGCGTGACATGGACGAGGACAAAGTCGCCGTTTCCATACTCCCAGTGCATCTGACGAACGGCCTCCAAAAACGGCATGCTTTCGATGTCGCCAACGGTCCCACCGACCTCGACGATACAGATCTCGGCACGGTTCCCGTCTTTGTCGACCCATGACTCGGCTGCGGTTTTGATCCGGTCTTTGATCTCGTCGGTGATGTGCGGGATGATCTGGACGGTTGCACCCAGATAATCGCCGTGGCGTTCCTTCGAGATGACCGAGGAGTAGATCTTTCCTGTGGTCAGGTTGTGATCGCTCGTCAGTTCGATGTCAAGAAACCGTTCGTAGTTTCCTAGATCGAGGTCGGCCTCTCCGCCGTCCTTCAGAACAAAAACCTCGCCATGCTGCGCGGGGTTCATCAGTCCTGCGTCGATATTTAAATAGGGGTCTATCTTAACGCTGGTGACGTGATATCCCCTGTTGATAAGTATGCGGCCGATGGATGCAGCAGTTATGCCTTTCCCTAGTCCGCTCATTACCCCTCCGGTTACAACTACATATTTCATTTTTTGCCCTTCCTTTTGCGAAATCAAATAATGTCTATCTATTGATCTTGATGATTATTAAGAATGCGGGAATGAATGGAGACAGGCTCTATATGTTTTGCCGAGGTCGCCCAAGGGACCCAAACAATTCTTTGCACCACATCAGACGGAGGTTTTTTGCTATGCGTTCAGGCATCTATTCCGATCTGGGGGCTCATTGAAGAAGCTCCAAATTGCGTTATTTTCATGCCTTAATCAGATAAGATATAAATGCCCAGTCTCATACACTACAGTACTAATATGGATGAAGAAACCTCTATCCCTAATACCGGTCGCGTATGCGACTCCAACATCTCCCCCAATGCCCTCGACTTCGGGGACCTTAACGACCAATATACCAAATTACATGAAGAGTCTCTTTTCCTGAAAAAAGAGAACGACTACCTCCATAAAACAATTAAGACAACAAAAACCGACAACGAATCCCTCAGGCTCGAGAACAACAAGATCCGGATGGACAATGCCCAGCTCAAAAAAGAAAATGCTCAGCTCAAGCGTCTGCCTCTGTTTGTTGCGGTCGTTTTAGAAAAACTCGATGAAAATGAGCTTTATCTGCGCCAGCTTGGCAATAATCAGGAGTATGTGACCTTAGCAAATCCCGCGATCTATGCCGATGTGAAGGTCGGAACGAAGGTCGCGGTCAACAGCACACTTTCTGTTGTGAAGATCCTTGGAAACACCATCGATGAAAGAGTCCGCGTGATGGAGCTTGAAGAAAAGCCGACGATCACCTTCGCTGACATCGGCGGCCTGAAGACCGAGATCATCGAGGTCCGTGAAGCGGTGGAGTATCCGCTCACACGCCCCGAGTCCTTCGAGAAGTTCGGTGTCATCCCGCCAAAAGGTGTGCTCCTGTACGGTCCACCTGGTACCGGCAAGACACTTATCGCAAAGGCCGTTGCAAACAACGCCGGGGTCCCGTTCCTGAGAATGGCAGGCTCTGAGCTTGTGCACAAGTACATCGGTGAAGGCGCCCAGCTTGTCCGCGACCTCTTTGAGATGGCGCGCGATCTTGCAGAAAAGAACACCGGGGTCGTTGTCTTCA
This sequence comes from Methanocorpusculum sp., assembly GCA_029987315.1. Lineage (GTDB taxonomy): Archaea > Halobacteriota > Methanomicrobia > Methanomicrobiales > Methanocorpusculaceae > Methanocorpusculum. The sequence goes on along the minus strand of DALTVZ010000163.1, from coordinate 10,153 downwards.
TAGATGAGATTGATGCGGTCGGAAGTATGCGTACCAATGACGGGACATCAGGTTCCGCCGAGGTCCAGAGAACGTTGATGCAGCTTCTCTCTGAGATGGACGGGTTCAACAACCGCGGGAACATCAGGATCATGGCGGCGACCAACCGCCCCGACATGCTTGATGCGGCGCTCCTTCGTCCCGGACGATTCGATCGTCTGATCAAGATCCCTGTGCCCGACCCTGAAGCAAGGATGCAGATCTTCAAGGTCCACATGAAGAAGATGGAGGCCGCAGGTGCTCTCTCTGGGATCGATTACGATGAACTGGTACGAATGACCGATGGTCTGACCGGTGCTGAGATCGAGGCGATCTGCCGTGAGGCAGGTATGCTTGCGATCAGAAACAACGACGATCTGATCACCGGCGTCAACTTCACCCAGGCGATCCGCAAGGTCAAGCATCAGGATAAGGATGATGACCGTCGGGATATAATGTATATCTGATGCGTCTGGTCTGTATCGCAAAGCCTGGCATAAATCTATACCGTGTCCTCTCGGACTCAGAAACCAGCAGGCATATCCTTCGGTTTTATCATCCAAAGGAGACCCCGTGGGGGGTGACACTCGAGGTAGCGACGGTGTCGAGCGGTCTTGCTCTCGCAAGTGAACTGCGGTGGTATATCATGCGTTATATGACGGAGTTTCTCTTCGAGAATGCAGAACACTCCGTCTATCTCACCCGAAATCTGGCACGAGAGGTGTATGAAACACGTTCTGCGACACTCTTCGAGGGTTGGAACATCTCGTTTCGTGTGGTCATTTTGGCAAACGGGACCTCAGCACGTGTGCCGAACGGGATCGCGGATCCTGACGGTGTTGTGCAGATGTTTCGTGTATGGGGACTCCTAGGGGAGCATCCATAAGTTAAAATTGGTCGAAACACCAATGGAGTAGTAACTAGTATGGCACTTCATCTTTCTTTTACTCTGGATCCTGAGCTGGCCGAGCGGGTGGATATTTTTGCAAAGAAACAGGAGCTGGAGAGAAACGAGGCTCTGCTTCGTTTGATCGAGGGAGGACTCGTACAGGCCGAACAGGCCGGTATCGTGCTGCCCCCACGAGAAAGGAGTTTTAAGGAGACGGTCCGGATGCAAAAGAACATTGATATGCTGGTTCGAAGCATCGATGAACTGAAAAAAGAGATCCGAGTCATGCACCATCTGCAAAATCTTGAGAGAGAGGAGGCGGCTGCAAAACCGACACGTCTCGGTTTTTTTAAAAAATAATTTTCTTTTTTTACTCTGTTACTACGATTCTGTCTTCAAGAAGGAATGGGCTTTTGCGTAAAGAAAGAGATAGAAGGTACGGATAATTTCTGCTCAGATACTCCATATGCTCCAGCCACGCGGTCGTGAGCTGACAGTAGACACGGTTGACATCACCTGTGAGATGCATAAGGTCGGTCATCGGAAGAGTGTGTATGTCCCCGCGATTTTCAAGCTCCTCGCTGAGATGGAACAGATCCTGAAGGAGTTTTGATATGGCGTAATGTTCAAGAAGTACCGGATTTTCGATCAATCGAAGCAGAAAACCATGGTTTCTCACGAGAAGTTCCCTGATATCGGTAAGATCATCAGGTCCCGGGACCGTTTGCGTGCAAAGAAGGGATGCGTTCTCTTTTGCTGATGCAAACTGTCCTTTGGTCCAAGTTTTTTCGACCTGCATTTTATTTCGAAGTGTCTCCGGCGCTTTGTCCCATCTCACCATTTTTCGAAGCAGAATATCGCCCACCTCGGAGAAGAAGACACCGACGACCATGCGGATCTTTTCCTGCTGTTCGCGTTTTACCCGCGCAGTCAAGAGGCGGTTGATGATGACTGTGACGATCAATATCTCGATCGGCAAAAATCCCAGACTGTTGATTATCCATGAGAATGTGTCGCTTTCTCCGCTGTCTCCAAAAACCAGAATTTTGAATGCAAATATGCTGGCCGATATCGAGATCAGCAGGCAGGCGAACCAAAACTCCCAGGGTAGTTTTTTCATGTATATCCTCGTTCTTTTAATAATGCCAGGCTCTTCAAAGCCCCATTAAGTGTCTCTACCTCGATGACGGGAAGGGTGACCTTGTTCTCTTTGACTTTGGCCATGACCCTTTCAAAATCGATCGTGCCGTCTCCAACCGCGGAGTGGCTGTCATGTTTCCCGTCATTGTCATGGAGATGGACATGGGAGAAGGGGACCTTTAAAAACTCATTCAGGTTCCCGCATTCGTTTGCGTGGCCTATGTCCAGACAGAAAAGGGCACCGTCCAGCAGTTCGATCTCGGCCGGTGTCTGCAGATAGAAGTATCCCCAGTTGCCCATGTTTTCGATAAAGTATGTCACGCCAAACTCGGCGGCGTCCGAGCGGATCTGTGCTAAAGACGCCCGAAGGCTTTTTTTTGCCTGATCTCGATCATACTCCCATGCGGCATATCCCGGGTGGATGACGACCGAGGCGCCAATCTCTGCCGCTATCGATAAGGTATCATGTATCACCTCGACGGCTGCACGACGTATTGGTTCCAGGACCGACGCAAGGTTCACGCCGCGTGAGGGGGCATGGATGCTGTATTTGTATGAATATGAAAGAAGGAGCTCAGCATCAGCTAAAAAATGCGGTCCGTCGTCCATGATCTCGACATGGTCCGTATGGGGTGCGAATGTATCCAGCACAGCGTCCAGAGGAGTGGAGTGCATGCAATGCGTCGAGATCGAATAGTTCATGTACGTTAGTATTGCTGGTATTGGCAAAAAATGATTCGCACAGGTTGCTTCTTCCAAGTTCCCGCCAACTCTATATCATCCACGCACAAAATGAATAGGAATGAGTGAGGAAAAAGGAAGCGAAAAAGGGTTGGTATTTCGCATCCTTAGACGTGTCTTCTTTTTAGTAGTCCCGATCCTCGTATACGTGTTCCTTCTTGGCGTTTTCTGGTTCGTATACCCTCCAGAGGCAGGAGCGTTCACGCTTCCTCCAAGCACTGAATATCTTGCACTCCTCGGTCTTATGGGGGCTTATCTTGTGCCTCCGTTTGGGAAAGAAACGATCATCCCCCTCGCACTTGGTCTTGGTTACCCTATATGGGTGATCTTCCTTGGCGTTGTCGGGATGGACATCGTCACGGCAACGTTCGTTTCCTTAAACTTCGATCTGTTGCTCAAGGTCCCGCTGATCGGCAGATGGATCAGATGGGTCATGAGAACCGCCGACAAGGTCCGGAAATCGAGGCCGTGGATCGAACAACTGTCAAGTGCAGGACTGCTGCTTTTTATGTACATCCCGCTGCAGGGTTCAGGCTCGATCACCTGTTCGGTGCTCGGACGTCTGCTTGGCTATAAACCGGCGGTCAGTCTTGGTCTCGTCATCATCGGGAGTGTGCTATCCACTTTGACGGTGGCGATTGGGGCATCCTCGGTGATCCAGCTCTGGTATATCCACCCGCTTCTTGGTGTCGCCGCTGCGGTGATCATCCTTGTCGTAATATTGGCGATCGCATACTTCTGGAGCAGGTTCACGAAGAAATTCTATCCTGTAGAGGCCAAATGAGCGAAGAGATACCTCCATATTATAGACCTTCGCTGAAGACGAGGCTGGTGATGACGCTAGGAATGTTTGGACTCCTTGCCGCATTCATCATCTGGTTGTATGCACATCTGCCGACCGAGCAGTTCATTTTAGCAGCCTCTCTTTTTGCTCTCTACATGGCGCCGGGTGCCGGAAAAGAAAGCATCATCCCGGTGATGATGGGGTTTGGGTTTCCCTGGTGGTTGGTCTTCATCGGCATCGTAACGATAGATATGACACTTGCCGTCTTGATCTCCTTCAACTTCGATCTTCTGCTGAAGATACCTCTCCTCGGTCCGCTCCTGAAGTTTTTCACCAAGAAGACCAACATCGTGCTGCAGAAAAGACCGTGGATCAAAGGACTTTCGGTAGGAGGTCTGCTGATTTTTATGTATGTCCCGTTCATGGGGTCAAGTGCGATCAATACCACGATCATCGGCAGGCTTCTGTCGATACACCCTAAGGTGTTACTGCCGGTCGTGTTAGTGGGGAGTGTTTTAGCGACGCTGACGGTGGCTCTTGGGGCGAGGGCGATCATCGATCTCTGGTTTGTTGATCCGCTCTCTGCTGTAGGGGCGGTTATATGTGTTGCCGTCGCCTGTATCCTGATCTATATCGGCTGGCAGAAATTCACCGCCCGCCGGTTCCCAAAAAAAGAGTGAGCTTTATTTTATTTTCTCAGATATATTATCCAGCCGATGCCTATCCCAATCACTGATATGATGGCATAGAAGGCCAGATAGACCAGAGCCGAGTCGTTATAGTAGATATATATGGAAGGAATGAAGGCGAGGGCTGCGATGATCGGATGAAGGATGGCGGATTTTTTCAAGCCGCAGATGAGGCCAAAGACGATACCTGATATGAGGCAGACGAGCGGGTTTATTCCTAGAAGAAGGAACAAGGCAGGCCCGCCCGCATGAATAAAGGGAGGCGGGAGAAGGTAATAAATGAGACCGAAGAGAACGAGGGTCCCAGCGAGAGAGGGGAGGTGGTGCTTCATGATTTATTTATTGAAGAGAAGGAGAGCTGTACCGTAGAGAATAACGCCGATCGAGAGCATCAGTATTGCTGATTCGGGCTGGATCTTTTGCATGAGGGATAAGACAAAAACGGCTAGACCCATAGCAAGGCCGATGGCTGTACAGATGAGTTTTGGGTGATTGACCGGTTTATTTTCCTGTGTCATAGATATTCATATGTCCCTTCTCCCATATGAAAAGTGTGGGGCAACTCTCGCGGTTGTGCTGCGTGGCTAAACTCCGCCGGCCTAGGCTTTCTGCGCTCCCGGGCTCAGAGGGGTTTTTCGTGAGAAACACCCCGAGCTGTGAAGCCAAAGAGGCGAAAGATCCCTGATCAGGCTCGAAATATTCCTGCTCAAAACGGTGGTTTTATAAGATGAAAGATGCTATTTAGTAGAGCACTTAGTGTGAAAACATTAAGCCTCAGTAGGGTAGAGGATATCCTAGAAGCTTGCGGAGCTTTTGACCGGGGTTCGAATCCCCGCTGGGGCGTATCAACCGATTCAAATGGAATCGGGAGCGCTTATTTTTTTATATGTTTTTTTGCTTTATTTCACATTCAGATAACAATATTGTTAGCACAATTTCAGGTGTGTACTTAGATTTCGTAAATGGGATGTGTGTGGACACATAAGAAAGTTCACCGCGAATAAGCGGTTCTTTATCTCTTGTATCAACACTGATCCCGTACACGAAATCATAATACAACTATTGTGATTCATATCCTCACCCGCGATGATCTGCAGCTATTTTCCCCATCACATTTATTCTTCAGATGGCGTCCTCTCCATCTCTGCCCACCCCTGACAACCGGTATTCATCTTCAGACTCCCGCACAAAAAATCCCTCGTTTGCCATTTTATCCATGATCCCTCTCACCCGTTCTGTGTCCTCGTTCATCTCTTTTGCATAAACTTCCGGGTTCCCGCTCTTTTGTTCCAGCATCAGTTTCAGAACACCGCCGCGGATCTCCCGATCAGAGCCTGCAAAGGCCTTCTGTTTTGTGTAATGACGGCTCCGCTGATTCGGATTTTTCACGCTCGTCTTCAGCGCTGTCCCAAGATCCATCAGGGCCCAGTACCATTCCCGGGAGTTTGTCGGGAGCATAGCCGTGACCAGCGGGAGAAGCTCCTGATCATCCACCGTCACGCCGTCATCAAAAAAGTAATGGATGAACACCCGCCTGATGTTCGTCTCGATGAACACCACCGGTCGATCGAATGCGAAGGCCGCGATCGAGCAGGATGTGGCAGCTCCGATACCGGGCAGGGTCTTCAGGACCAGAGGGTCATCGGGGATCTTCCCGTCATACTCATCCACGATGACCCCAGCAAGTTTTCTGAGATTCAGAGCACGGCGGTTGTAGCCCATACCCTGCCATGCGGCAAGAAGTTCTGCCTGATCTGCCTTAGCCAGAGCATAGATGTCCGGGAACCTCTCGATGAACTTTGGGTACATCGAAGCGACCCTTGGGACCTGTGTCTGCTGAAGCATCACCTCCGAGACCACTATCCTGTACGGGTCGTTCGTGTGCCTCCATTCCATGTCATGCCGCCCTTTTGCCTCGTAAAAAGCCATGACATGCTGCTCAAAATCTGCGACGAGCGAGGGGGTGATCCCCTCTTCTTTGAAGCGGGTTCGAAACTCAGAGACCAGCATCTATTGCGAAACCATTCTGTTGATCAGGATCTCGGCGACATCTGAGCTGTATTCGGTGACCCTGTGAAGACTCAAGATTATCTGGTTCACCGCGACCGCCTCAGGGACCCGCATTTTTCGTATCGATTCGGCAAGGCTGTGGTATTGGGGCTCCATATCCTCCACCTCGCTGATGATCTTATTTGCTCCGGCAATGCTGCCTGAGTATACGGCCTGAATACTTTTATTGAAGATCTCCAGAGAAAAGGCGCTCAGCTTGGTCAGTTTCATCACAAGCATCTGGTCAACTCCTTTGTCGATGAGGATCATCGCCGCCTCGGCCATGATGACCGTGTGGTCCCCGACCCTTTCAATGACCCGCGAGATCTGATAATAGGTCGCGGCGATCGCGGGCGTGATCCCCATCTTCAGGGAAAGGGACGGGTTCTCGACGATCAAAGAGAACTGCCGGTGAACCAGCCAGTGCAGACGGTCCACATCCGCGTCTCGTGCGACAACATCCTCGGCGAGGTCGTGGCGTCCCTGCTCGAGGGCGTTCAGTGCATCCTCATGCATGCCTTTCACGATCACATACATGCGCCTGATGGTGTTTTCAAACGGCATCTCGGTTGGGTTCAGGATATCTTTGAGGGTGATGCTGTTGTCCGTCTCCTCAGATACCTCCTGGCCGATGGTCATCTGTGTGAATTTTCGAACCGCCATCCTCACCTTTGGCGGGATCCGGCCTGCCGATGTTATTTTTATTGTGGTGAATCCAGCGATGTATGCTCCAATCAGGGAACGAAGAAGCGTTGTTGGATCCGGATAGTCCTTAAGTCCGAACTCTTTTGTTCGGGACGTGCTGTCATAATGCAGATTTGGGGTGATGAGCAGTGTGCCGTCTGCCTGTGCTATCACACCAAGGGGATCGTTCTTTTGGATATTTCTCTCGCGGACCCATGCCTTTGGGAGGGAGAGCACATAGGATGAGCCGCCCGTCATCTGAACTTTCCGGATTTCCATTCATACCATATTCACGCGGTTGATATTTAACCTCTCTCTAAATATATAGAGAAACTATTGTTCAATTGAGATTATTGATTTGTATTGTGATATCGTTTTATATCTTATCTCTGTTAATCATCCCTATGTATTTCTTTTCACTGAAAGATCGGCGATTATGACCCAATTGAATACCCTTTTCATTTCCGGCGTATAATAAATCTGCATCCACATGAACCACATAACCGGTTCTGCAAAATGCAGTTCATATGATCGGGACGAGGTCTGCCGTGCGGTCGAGAAGGCGATCGAAGCCGCCGGCGGACTCCCTCCTCTTGCTGGAAAGAAGGTGCTTCTCAAACCAAATCTTCTCTCGGACGCCGGCGTTGAGAGAGCGGTGAGTACGCATCCCGAGGTCCTGTATGCGGTTGGAAAACTGGTCCTCGAGGCAGGAGGCATCCTACAGATCGCTGACAGCTCCGGTGCAGGAATATTATATACGCCCCGTGTGATGAAGCGCGTGTATCAGAAATGCGGGGTCACCGATATCGCCGGTGATCTGGGCATATCCATCTCGAATGATACCGGACATCAGGAGCGTTCGTTTCCCGAAGGAAGGGTGATGAAGCATTTCACGGTCATCAACCAGGCGTGCGAAGCTGATGTCATCATCTCCGTCTGCAAGCTGAAGACGCACATGTTCACCCAATTTTCTGGTGCGGTCAAGAATACGTTTGGTGTTGTGCCGGGTCTTGACAAGCCGGTGTTTCACTCTCGATTTCCGGACCCCAAGGTTTTTTCCGAGATGCTGGTCGACTTGAACGAGCTGATCAAGCCTGACTTCGTCGTCATGGACGCGGTCGTCGGGATGGAAGGAAGCGGCCCAATGAGCGGCACCCCGCGAAGTGTTGGATATGTACTCGCCTCAAAGTCTGTGTATGGGCTTGATGTGACCGCCCAGAAAATGATCTCGATGGATCCTCTGCGCATCCACACAACCGCGATCGCTGTCGCCCGCGGTCTGGTCGACCCCGCTCACGTAGTGACGGCCGGCGATCCAATTGTTCCATTGACCGATTATCTGCTCCCGTCAACGTATTCCACCCCGACGAAGAGTACGTGGTTTCGAAAAAATGTTCTTCGAAGGTTCCAGACGATGGGGAAATACTATGCCCCTGCTCCGGTGGTGAAGAAAAACGTCTGTATCGGTTGCGGGCAGTGTGTGCGGATATGCCCAGTAGGTGCGGCGGTGATGCATGGGAAAGTAGCCGAGTTCGATCATGGAAAATGCATCAGATGCTACTGTTGTCATGAGATGTGTCAGTATCACGCGATCGATATGAAAAGAAGTGCTGCAGGAAAATTCCTGTATCTGTTTTTGCGCTGAGCAGATCCTAACTGAATCTGCTCACGTTTTTCTGCGGCAGAAGAACGTGCATTCGTCACGATTACATCTGCCGTCGCAGGGATCCAGGTGAACGATGACCGTGACTCGCGGGATCTCTGCTTTGAGTTCATCCTCGATCTCCTTCAAAACATGGTGGGCGTCTGAAAGCGGGGTCGCATGCGGCATCATGAGATGGAATTCAACGAATTTTTCGGGTCCGGCTTTCCGTGTCTTTAGGCTGTGGTAGTTGGTATAGGAGTCCTGATGTCTGCAGATGATCTCGCTGATCTTCTCCACATCCTTTTCGTCAAGGCTTTGATCCATAAGATCGCCGAATGAACGTTTGATGAGTGAGAAGGCTTCACGCAGGATCAGCAGTGCAACGAGTATGGCGATGACTGAGTCAAGGAATGTGAGTCCGGTGATCTGGATCAGAATAAGGCCTACCACAACTCCCACCGAGGTGAACACATCTGTCCTCAGATGCCAGGCGTCACTCTCAAGAGCAATGGAATCCGTCTCTTTTGCGACCTTCATCAGTTTTTGCGATACAAAAATGTTCATGACAGCGGATACCCCCATCACGATCATACCGATGAAAAGAAGATCTGTGGACAGCGTGTCGCCGCCATGGATCAGTTTGCTCACCGCTTCAAAGATGATGATGCCTGCTGCAAGAATGATCAGGAGTGCTTCGATGAGACCGGAGGCGTCTTCATATTTTCCGTGACCGAATGCGTGGTCAGTGTCCGGCGGGTTCGCTGATTTTCTGACAGAAAAGTAGGCGATGAATGAGGCGATGAGATCCATTCCCGAGTGTATCGCCTCCGAGATTATACTGACCGAGCCTATGCTGAGACCGGCGATCAGTTTTGCTATTGTGAGAAATGCATTTGAGAGGATGGAGAGGCTTGCAACATTTCGTTTGGCTGTGTGTTCGGACACGATTTTCTATAGTAGTGTTGGAGCGAGATATCTAAAAGGTATTCGTGCGGTGATTTTGGGATTATTTAATTGGATTTGCTAAGTAAAACTTTCCTATCCATTTCGATTCGCTTGTTTGTTCGTAAAAATCATCGAATTGATACATAGAAGGAGTTGGATGGGTGTGGATACATAAAATTATTTAACCGCGAATAAGCCCAAGCGGATAAAATCCACTTGGGCTTATTCGCGTTTCTTTATTTTGGTATCAACACTGAACCCGTAGATAAATTTGTTGATTAAAAAAAGAAAAAAAGGAAAAAAAATCATATAATAAAACAGGATTTGGATGATATATTTCTGAATATTATTCTATTCAGAAAAAAAGAGGTTTCTGCCGCACGCGGTTCACTGCCTGTTCGCAAATCAAAGATTTGCTCTCCGACTCGGCTCTCCGCCCCTCACTTCTTCAAAAGCGCAAACGCGACGGTCAGCGTCGAGCCGTTAAGAACAGCGCTGGTGCTTTCCACATCACAGTTGCCGCCTTCAGCAATGATCGCGGCCATCAGCGAGCAGACCGGGCATCCGAC